>JAKPNC010000206.1 GCA_029548585.1 bacterium
AACGACGTATCCGGCCTTGATTCACCCTGGCCCATGGTAGCAAGCATTCCTTTTGCAAAAGGCGAGCTTAAAGACCCCCTGGCTATCCGCATAATGAACGGAAACAGGGAAATCCCTTCCCAGGTGGATGTGACTGCCACGTGGCGCGACGGTAGCATACGCTGGGTTCTTGCGGGGTTTACTGCTTCACCTCAGGGCAAATACAGTGTTGAGTACGGCGAAGGGGTGAAAAAAGCAGCATATTCCAATCCGCTGAAAATAACTCACCAGGCTGACGGAGGTTTTACCGTTGATACCGGTGCCGCGACATACCGGTTTGACCAGGATAAACTTCTTCCCGAAGAAGGCTGGCTTGTATCGGGCATAGAGAAGATACAGATACTCAAAGGTTCGGGCGCAGGCGCATATCTTCTTGACAATTCAGGCAGGACTGCAAGGATAGCGGGAAAGTCGGCTGAGATAGAGGACACATTTATCAAGGAAGGCCCGGGAAGGGTCGTGGTGAAACGTTCTGGCTGGTACGTGACAGATACAGGCGAGAAACTGGCAAAAGCGGATGTATGGTTTTATTTTTCTGCAGGGACGCCTTACTTCAAGATAACACACTCGCTTATATTTACAGAGGATACAAATAAAGTCTGGTTCAAGGATTACGGTCTGGAATTCAAAACCCCGGATAAACCATCGGAAGTTTACTGTGCGGCAGGAGAAAACTCTGAAGAGGTGAAAAAAGTTCCATGGGAAAGCGGAGAGGTTTACATGTTGCAGAGTGAATACCCCCATTTTGCGGAGAGGGAATACAAGGCAACGATAGGCAAGTCAATAAACGGAAAGGACAGTATAGCAACGGAGATAAAGACGGCAGGGGACTGGGCTCACGGGGATTACGGGAATTACGGGATAACTCTTGTAATGCCGTGGCTTGCAGAGAGATATCCCAAGGAGATATCTTTCGGGGAGAGAGGAGCTCGTGCTGTATTATGGTCGGGCCGTTCGGGAAAGGAGCTTGATTTCAGGGCAAAAACACTGGTTAAGGATTACTACGGGATATGGGTGGAAAAAGGCGTGGGAATGTTAATGGATGCCGAGCTTGATTCAATAAAGAGCAACGCCCAGGGGACGGCACGGACGCATGACATATGGTTCCTGCCCCGTACCGGATTATATAATGCAGACCAGGTTCGAAAAGCAGCCATGGCAGGAGCCAGGCAGGTGTTGGCAATGGCAGACCCCGTGGAATTGTGCGAAACCGAAGCCATGGGATACCCCATGCTTCACAAGGACGAGAAAAGGTTTCCCGCTGAAGAGGCCCTGTTATCTGAATACTGGGACAGGTTTATTATTCCCTTGAAGGCTTTTCCCATGATGGGTTATATCTCATGGGGCTGTTACCCCGACAGGAGTTACGGAGAAGCCGGGGGCAAACCCATGTCTCAGTTCCACGCTATCTCCAGCTTGAGGGAATATGGCGTGCGGCGAGAACCCTGGCGCCACTTTGCAAGAAGCGGTGAGAGGCGTTACTATGATTACGGACACCGTTTCAGCCGGTTTACGGGAGACTGGTATCTTGCTCACTGGGATGCGCCGGGTTCCCCGGGTAAACATAAAGGCGGCTTCATAACTTCTCCCGGAGGCTCAGGAAGGGCGGGATTATTGCCTTTATTCTGGGGCGACCGCACTGATATTTTTGATATAGGTGCAGGCGATATAGGACATTGGCTGTTGGATTATTACCTTACAGGCGACGAACAATCTCTTGAATTGATTAAATTGGTAAAAGAATCTTTTGAAAAAAATGGATGGAGGCCAAAAGCAGTTAAAGGCAGAACGGGCCAATTCCACGCAACAGGTATAAGAACATTGCTTACCCTCTTTATTCTGGATTGGAACGAGGATGCAGGCAAGACCATCAAGGAACTCGTGAACGAAATGGTTGATCTCGAGAGCCAGAACGGTTTTCGCTTATTTGCAGGAAGTTACGGTCCCATGTACAAAGATCACAGGACCAGCCACAACATACTGGAGTATTATCTCGAAACGGGGGATGAGCTTGCAAAAGAGGCATTCCTGAAGCTTCTCGACCAGCGCTACCGTTTTGACAGGAGGTATAATCCTGCCGTAGGGCACAAGAACTATGACAGTTTCACCCATTCAATCGCTTACATGATGACGGGAGACGAAAGGTTTCGCAGGGTGGTTGAACAGTCGGTTAACGATACCCTCTACTATGCCCGGTTATACCAGCTGCCGGAAGAACTGAAACAGAAATCCGAAAATCCCCTTGACTGGCCGAACCTGTACGTTCCAGGAAGTTTTCCAGGCCCTCGCAGAAACATATACCTCTCACACGGCCAGTACCATAATTCCTTCATAGGAATGCCCACAGCCCTCAAACTGCTGGCGGAAAAAGGACGCAGCGGAAAAAGGACGCCCGTGGTGATAAAATCAATGGATATCAATGAGGCCGAAACCGTTTTCAGCCATAAAGAGGGGCAGGATACAAGAATAAGCATCATGTTTTCCAGCCTGCGGGATGTTACGCCTGCGGTATACAGGTATGGCGGAGGGGAAAGGGTTGTCATCCCGGATATCAAAGTGGCAATAGAAAAAAGAATACAGTGGCCCCCTTCCCTTCGGGTATTCCCACAGGACAGCTACCATGCGTTTGTTACCGTACCTGCCCGGATACCCGGCGGATTATACCTGCTTTCGCTCGGAGGCAGCGAACCCTTTACCGTTCTTGACATAACCGGCGACAAGGCCGCACTTTACTGCCCCGAAGGATTCTGGTCGGTGTCGGGATCCCCGCTTACCAGGGGAGGCGAAGGCGGCTACGGCCGGGCGGGTGAAGGAATTCCCATGTTTTTCAAAGTGCCGGAAGGACTGAAAGAACTTGAGATTCTTATTGCCAGGCCTGCATGCGTCAGGAAACCTGGCGGCTCGGTTGCCGTGGAAATGTCCGAGAAAAATATCGGGATACTGAAAATACCCGTGGATAAGAATGCCGGCATCTGGTCCGTAGAACCGTATATATACGATTTTGGAGGATCATGCCCGCCGGCATTCTTCAGACTGTTGAATGTCGAGCCGGTCGTGGCTTTCGGCTCCCCTGAATTCCTTCCCGAAGGGATCACGGGCAGGCAGGTTAAACCGGTTCAACCCATGGCCAAACCTGCCGCTGAAACGGTTTTTGTGCCGGGTGTTTCAGGCAAGGCATTGAATCTCTCAGGTAATAAAACCCTGTCTTTCCCCAGGGGGGGAAACGTTGATTCCGGCGGTTATACTTACTTTCCCGACGCAACGGGAACGGTGGAATTCTGGTTCAGGCCGGCTATTTCAACATGGGAAACACCCATCAAAATGACTCAGGCTCTCAGCCAGTCTTTCCTCAAAGCTCCGCATCTTCACCTCTGCCACCTTTACGAAGTGAGAAGTTACATGAAGGATATTGACAGCAACCTCAGGCTTGAACTTCTTTCATCGAAAAGAGAACCTCCTCCTGCAGGCTTTCATGGCAGGCAGTTCCTGAAGGCAGGAGAATGGACCCACATCGCTTTCACGTGGGAAGTGGAAGAAGGAAAAGAAATGAAAGGTAATCTCAATATCTTTGTCAACGGACAAAAGCTGCCCCGGAAAAGTGCTTTCTCGCAACTGGCGCAACTGGCAGGCAAGGCAGGATTTAAACTCAACAGGGAAGGCGAAAATATAACGATAGGGCCCTTTGAAGGCAGCATGGACATGCTGAAAATCTCGGATGAGGTGAGATACACTGAGAACTTTGAACCTTCAAAAACTTACGGTTTGGACGGTAACACGAGGGCATTGTTCCGCTTTGACGGCAACCTGAAAGGTATATCATCAATTTCAAAGGAACCAACAGAAGCGAAGTAAACATAATGTGGCGGTGCGTCATCCTTTGCCCAAAGAAACCGGGCTCCGGCGTTCAACGAAGGTCGGATCTTTTTGCTGTCACACCTTTGAATCCGCTAATCTCTGTCATGATTAAAACCAGGCAATGCTCAAGCGGCCAGAAGTTTGCAGGTCTTATTGACCGGTGAAAGGCAAGATATGACTATACTGATTGACTACGGCATGCTCATCCCCTTTGTCATGTCCCTTTTTTTCTGGACACGAGGTATCTGGAAAAAAAACAAAAACGACTTGTTTTTTGGGACGGCTTTGTTAATAATCTCGGATTTGTTTTATGTAGTCAAACCGGAGCTCTTTCCAATATCAGGCTTACCGTGGATTTCCCTCTTGATATTCGCAGGAGCGGCTATTACGGGTTTATTCAGTCATAAGAAGCGTAAATTGACACGGCAACTCATAGTTATTGCCGGCCTATGTTTAATTCTCAGCCTGGTGTTTTTCTCCATTGAGAAGAAATGGGAAGATGATTCAAATTCCATCCTTGTTCTTGCTCCCTATCGCCATGCGGGAACATGGGTTTTCGATGACCCGGCAGTTGGATTGAAAGCGGAGCCGTTTGTTTCAGGTATTCCTGAGTTAATCAATAAACTTGTTTCGGACGCAAACATACCTGATGCCGACAGGGGTTTTCGTCTCCTTTTCTCGGCACAGCCTTTTCCCGGATATCAGGACAAGGTAACCTGGCGCAGGAGAGAACTCGGAGGTAACTGGTACTACTCCGGGAAATACGATTTGGAAGGATGGCTTTGTCCCTCGCTCTTCAAGTACTTTAAAAAAGCCCCTGAAGAGATTTACGTGAAAGTGGAGCCAGAGTAACCTCAACATACATATTTATTGTGAAAACCGGGTGTAACTGGAATTATTCGCGGGTTTCGTTTAGAGTTTTGGGGGGATTTGTGGTAGAATAGTAGGGATGAAAGAGAAAATATTCAGTTCAATTGACAGCGCTATAAAGGACATAAGAGAAGGCCGGTTTGTCATTGTCGTAGACGACGAAGGCAGGGAGAACGAAGGCGACCTGATAATAGCCACCGAGAAGGCGACGGCAGAATCGGTCAATTTCATGGCTAAAGAAGCCCGGGGGTTGATATGCATAGCCCTCCTGCCAGGCAGGATAGAGCAGTTGAAACTGCCCCCCATGATTTCCGACAATACAGCCCTTCACAATACCGATTTCACGGTTTCCGTGGACGCGGCGTCAGGCGTCACCACGGGTATTTCCTCCCACGACCGCGCCCTCACCATAAAGCTCATGATAGACGGGAAGACAAAACCTGAAGACCTTGCAAAACCCGGCCATGTCTTTCCCATAAAAGCAAAGGAAGGGGGCGTCCTCGTGAGGGCGGGACATACCGAAGCCGCAGCCGACCTTGCACGCCTCTCGGGCCTTTATCCCTCCGGGGTGATGTGCGAGATAATGAACGAAGACGGAACCATGTCGAGGGTTCCCGACCTCCTCAGGTTTGCACGAAAACACGGGCTTAAAATAATAACCATAAAGGACCTGATACAGTATCGGCGGAACAAGGAGAAACTCGTGAAAAAGGTCCTTTCCGTCAACCTGCCCACCGATTTCGGACAATTCAAGCTGGTCCTTTACAGGGATATCATCGAAGGCAACAGCCACCTTGCGCTTGTCAAGGGCAACCTCAAGCTGAAAGGCCCACGGGACAGCATCCTGGTAAGGGTACACTCCCAGTGCCTTACGGGAGATGTCTTCCATTCCCAGTGTTGCGATTGCGGCAAACAGCTCGAATCCGCGCTCAGAATGATAGAATCCGAAAAAAGGGGAGTCCTTATATACCTGCCGCAGGAAGGCAGGGGTATCGGCCTGGCAAACAAGCTGAGGGCATACTCCCTCCAGCAGAACGAGAAGCTGGATACGGTGGAAGCAAACCTTAAACTCGGGTTTCCGGACGACCTGAGGGATTACGGCATAGGAGCCCAGATACTTGCCGACCTGGGGCTGACAAGAATAAGGCTGATGACAAACAATCCGAGAAAAATCGTGGGACTTGCAGGTTACAATATCACCATTGCAGACAGGGTCCCCATAGTGGCGGAGGTATCGGAACATTCAAAAAGATATATTGAAACCAAGAGAGACCGGATGGGCCACATGATAGGCACATGCACTGTTAAAAAACAGGCGAGGAGAAGGAAATGAGCGTAAAAACCGGCATGCTGGACGCAAAAAACAAGAGCTTCGGTATCATAGTAAGCAGGTTCAACGAGTTCATCTCTTCAAATCTTCTGGAAGGAGCGCTCGACTGCATAGAAAGGCACGGCGGCAGCAGGGAGAAAATAGACATAGTCTGGGTCCCCGGGGCGGTTGAAGCTGTCTTTGCCCTCTCCCGCATGGCCGAAAAAGGCAACTACGACGCGCTGATCTGCCTCGGAGCCGTAATAAGGGGAGGAACCCCCCACTTCGAGTACGTGAGCGCACAGATCACCAAGGCCGTCACACAGGTAAACCAGCAGGGCAAGGTACCGGTATCATTCGGAGTCATAACGGCAGATTCAACCGAGCAGGCCATAGAAAGGGCAGGCACAAAGATGGGAAATAAAGGATGGTCCGCCGCCCTCTCGGCCATAGAGATGGCAAACCTTGCATCCCAGCTTAAATAACGACAATGAAAAAAAGAAGACGGGCAAGGGAACTTGCGCTGACGTTGCTTTACCAGATAGAGATGCTCCGGGCTGAAAAGGATGAGGTCGAAGAGATTCTCTACTCTTTCTGGTTTGAAAACCCCGAAGAGGAAGAGGCCGTCAGGAATTTTACAGACCAGATAGTCAGGGAAGTAATAAAAAACATTCAACCCATAGATACAGAAATAACCAAGACCGCCATTAACTGGACAATGAACAGGATGGGATACATAGACAGGAACATACTGCGCATGGCGACTTTCGAGCTCATGTTCATGTCTGACATCCCGCCCCTGGTAACCATCAACGAAGCCATAGAGCTTGCCAAGAAATTTGGCGCCGGGGAGTCTTCGAAGTTCATCAACGGCGTCCTTCACAGGATAAAGGAAGCCAACAAGCCCACATAAGTGAGGCGGAGGAAATATGCCAGGGGGAAGGGATATTGTCATAACAGGTTCTGTGGCGCTCGATAACATCAGGACGCCGTATGGGGAAGCCAGGGATGTGCTTGGCGGATCGGCCACCTACTCCTCTTTCGCTGCAAGCATTTTTTCTACGGTAAGGATAATAAGCGTCGTGGGTTCGGATTTTCCAGAATGCCACCTCAAGAAATTCGAAAAGAAGAATATAGACATCTCAGGGCTTAAGATCTCCCCTGGCCGGACATTCAGATGGACAGGACTTTACGAGGCAGACATGAACGAGGCAAAAACCCTCTCGGTCTGCCCTGAAAATCTAAAGGACGGTTCCATGGAGATACCGGTTCACTACAGGAACGCGTCATTCCTCTTCCTTGCCAACACCGATCCGGACGTCCAGACTGAGATTCTCGGAAAAATCAGGGTAGCTGGACCAGTTCTCCTTGATACCATGAACCTCTGGATAAGGAAGAAGCCCGAAAGCCTCAGGAAACTCCTCGGCAAGGTGTCCATACTTCTCATCAACGAAACGGAGGCGCGCCTTTTCACCGGAAAGATAAACCTCGTCTCCGCGGCAAAAGAAATTCTCTCGATGGGACCCGAAACTGTCGTAATCAAGAAAGGTGAAGACGGGGCAATCCTGGTTACCCGGGAAGACATATTCACGGTGCCAGCCTACCCTATGGAAGAAGTGAAGGACCCCACCGGAGCGGGAGACAGTTTCGCCGGAGGGTTCACCGGGTACCTCGCCTCCCGGAGAAGGAAGGATGCATCCTCCCTGCGCAAGGCCGCCGTAACCGCCACCGCCGTGGCTTCTTTCGCTGTTGAAGAATTCAGTACCGGCAGGCTGGAAACAATCGGCAGGGAAGATATAGAAGAGAGAATTTCGAAGATCAAGAAGATGATGAGGTTCTGAAAGCATCGCCTGTCAGGAAAATGATAAAAAAAATCCAGTTCCCGCTCAGATTGTCGGTAAGTTTCCTTTTTCTCTTTCTCCTGCTCAGGAAGATGGACCTTACCGGTATCAGGGCTGCCATAGAAGCCCTCAAAAACTGCCGCACAGGACTTGCACTCGCCGCCATATCTATATCTGTCATGCTTGCCTTCGGACTTGCCCTGAGGCTTCTGATAATCCTGAAGAGCCAGGCATCTTCCGATAAAATCACTTATCCAAACATGCTGAAGCTCACTTTTGTCGGACTATTCTTCAACAATTTCCTGCCCACCGGGGCCGGAGGGGACATAGCCAAGGCAATATTCCTTGCCCGGGGAGAAAAGAAGAAACTGATGATGGGCGGTTCGGTCCTTGTGGACAGGTTCCTGGGAGCCATGACGGTCATCTCAATGGGGACGGTTTCGGCCTGGTTGACCCCGGACATTCCCGCAAGGTACCGGACATTCCTCTCTCTCATCATGCTTATCATCCTTTTCACCATCATGGTCTTCTCCAGCAGAAAGACGGCCGGAATTCTATACCGCCTGCCATCAAGGATCATCCCCTGCGCAGTCAAGGCAAGGCTTGAAGCTGTCTACGCAACGTTTTCATCTTACTTCTCTTCCGGCAGAGACATCCTGAAAGCTCTGGCTGTCAGCCTGTCAGTCCAGACATTATCCATCATCTCAAACTACGTGATGGGGGTATCCCTGGACGGAGGTAGGGCAGGCTTGGGCACGTTTTTCACATACATACCTCTGATCTGGACATCCACCCTCATACCGTCCCTCGGGGGACTGGGCGTGAGAGAATTCACTTACGTCTACTTCTTCTCCCGTTACATGGGAGAAGAAAAGGCGGCCGCACTTTCAATGCTCGTTCTTCTTGCCATACTCATACAGAGTGCCATAGGAGGAATAACCCTTCTTTTCCTGAGGATGCCATCATCCGGCAGAAAAAACTCACCCCTTTGAAAATCCCCGTCACAGAACCACCACCTCTATTCCTCCGAGTCCGTAATTGAACAGGGAAATTTCTTCCCGCAAAAAAGCTTCATCCTGAAATGCATTTTCTCCAACCCACATGTTGTCATCCCCGTCCCTTTCGTGGAGCGGGCCCCACATGTTCTGGAGAGACGAAACAAGTTCTGTTTCTATCCTGTTGCCGCCGTTTTTAATAAAAGGCGTGATTTCAAGAATATAAGGCGCCCACAAAATCTTCCCCGCATCCTTGCCGTTGACCCTCACTTTGAAGAGCGTACCCGAAGGGTTCAGAAGTTTAAGAAAAACTCTTTGCCCCTTCTCAAGGACAACATCGGTCTTGTATACCATGCTTCCGCTATAAAACGGGTATCCCTGTCCAATCCAGGTGCCCGCTTCAATTTTCTTTTTCTCCTTTACAATCCTGCCTTCATACGGGCTGGCCATTTCAACCCCGAACTCCCCGACAATGTATGCAGGCTCGATCTCCGTGAGAAAATCGTAGCACACTTTGAAATCTGCGGCATTCCCGCCCTTTTTCACCAGGTCCGTTATTTCAACCATACGGAAACCCCTGTCCCGGTACCAGCCGAGCTGTTTCTCATCATCCCATGAAATTTCTCTGCCGTTCATGAACACTCTACCTTTTTGCATGTCTTCAATCACGAGATAGCTTTTCGGCCTGGCTATTCCGCTGTTGAACCTGTACCTCAGGATAATCTCCCCTCCCCTGCCCTGGAAAATCTTCTTCCTGGCGGAGACCCACGGCTGCCACTGAAGGGCCTCTCCGGTGTCAAAATGGCGGGCTATGCTTTTTCTCGTCCTCCACTCCGGCTCCTCTTTTCCAAACACCCTGCCGTCATAGGAAACGCTTATCCTGTCAAGCACAAGAACGTTTTTGTCTTTCCTCTCAAATCCGAAAACGCGTGTCCGGGAAACAACCCGCGCGTTGCCGATATCCGGCACTGTCTTTTCTTTTTCACATCCCGGTCCGCCCGGCGAAAGAGTCAGAAGTATTGAGCCGGCGGGAGGTAAAGAAAACCGGTATGTTAAATCTCCCCCTGATTTATTCGTATCTACTGAGAAAACACTGCCTTCCGCGGCATCCCATTTGAAAAGATTCTTTCCCGCCTTTCCTTCCAGCGTGAGAATATATTCCCTGCCGTTTACCCTGTCCGAATTAACTATGAAGAATATCTCCTGTCTTTTACCGTCAATCCTGTGTTGAACGTATGTTTCCGGGACGTCTTTCCCGTACGGGTCTTTCAGGGAGTAAGTGCAGGGTTTGAGAGCATTGACCGCGTTCCTGACGGATTCCGAAGAAGAAGGCAGGCAATGAACATTCTTCAGGGAGAGCAGTTTACTCCATCTTTCTATCCTTCCGATTCCCTCGATTTCTTCGGGCGGTTTCCCGAGGATGATAAGGTTCCCTCCGTTACCGGCGAATTTTTCGAGGGCAAGAACCGTTTTCTCCCTCCAGGTGAACGAAGGAGGAATTATAACTATACTGTAGGACATCTTCCCGACAACGAAGTTTTTCTTCTCAACCTTTCCGTATTCTTCTATAAATCCTTCGTCTCCTATGTCGCAGTCATACCCGGTGCTTAAAACGGACTCCAGCGTTTTGCGCATGAGTGCGTCGAGGTTTGAAGCATCCGACATATCCATCCGGGGAATATCTGCAGAACTGCGGCCCGACTCGACACCTATCCTCCTTCCCGCAATGGCGCTTTCAATGGAATGGAGCAGAAGGATTTTTACATCAGGCTTTCCCGACGTAAGAACGTAGGCTGTCCTGGCAAAATAATCATTCAGGACGGGAAGCTCATTCCAGTACGTCTGCTGATAGTTCCACACGGGCGGGTAGTCCCTCTTTCTTCTCCCCTTGCCCGAATACCATGTAAGATGCGGACAGAAAATATTTGCCCCGTGGACAAGGTCGTAATCTCCAAGCCACTTGAAATCCTCAAAGGTATTTGTATGCCTGCTTACCCCGAAAATCTCCGACAGGACATATTTTCTTCCCAACTGCCTTGCCGCCGAAGAGACCTGCTTGCATGTGAAAAGAAGGGCGTCCGTATGCCTGCACAGGTGGTCTATGCCGGGAATATGCTGGTACCTGTAATGGGCCATGATACCTCCGCAGTGGTTCAATATCTGGGAGGAAAAAGTGTCTTCGGCATTATAATGGCCCGTGTAGGCGATACCGTGTTTTTCGCACCAGAGGTACAGAGGCCTGCTGTATGCCTCGAGGAACTGCCTCAGGATTGCCCTGTGGATGAGGAGCCTTATGTACCTCGCCTGCCCTCCGTCAAAAAAGAGAAAAGGCAGGTCCTTCCAGAAATCCCTGCCTGTCCACTCCTGGTACTTTCCCGGAAGTCCTTCATACCAGGGAATCCCCGTACCTGGATGGACAAGCTGGGGTTCGTCGGTGAAAATACCCGGAATCCTCTTGCCGAAATCGGCCCCAAGCTGTTTGTAATACACCTCGTGTGTCAGTCTTATAAAATCCTGGACAGCCCCGGGATGAAGAAGGTTGACATAGGATTCCCCGCTCCACCAGGGTATTTTCTCGCTGTACTTTCTCACCATCACAAGCCTTTCTGAACCGGCCGAAGAATCCGTTTCTTCCGGAGAAACAGACCTGAACTCACCGAGAATCAATCCGTTTCGTTTTGTTATAATGTAGGTACGCCTCACTTCCCCGTCTTCACCGGGCGGCGGAAGATTCTCACCGGGAGCGAGAAGAACCGCGTTAAGGGAAGCTGCCCTGTACTCATCCTTCATGCCGGCAATCTGTCCTCCGGCGTTTCCGCTGGGCCACAGGTCTTCGTCATAAAGCCACAGGTAGCCGTCATTCTTCTTTGCGACATCCAGCGCGGCTTTCATGGAATCGAACCATTCCTTACCCATATATTCCGTTTTCAATCCGTGCCTTGAATGAAAAAATCCCCCTCCGAGTCCCACCCTCAGCATGTCGGTCATCTGTCTCGCCGTCTCTTCCGGCGTAATTTCCTCGTTTATCGCCCAGAAAGGCGCGGGACGCAATATGGAAGGCGGTTTTTTGAAAGCTTTTATATCCATTGTATCTCCTTGTTTTTTCAATGCCATTCCACTGCCGTACGTTTTCTTTGATTATATTACATGGACATCCGGGAAACAAACCGTTTTGCCTTCCGCCTCTCCACCCATTTGACTTCACCGTATCGAAGTGGTTAAATACAGGTACCGGTTATAAACAGTACATGCTTCCTTCTTTTTAAATGTGTAAAATTACTTATATGAAAATGAAAAAAACGAATCTGTTTTTGCTTATCCTCCTCACGCTGGCGTTTTTTTCTTCCTGCAAGGGGAAAAAAAAGGAGCCCGAACCCGGAGACCTGACGCCTGTAAACGCCGCAGGGAAATACGGGGATGTTATGGTAAAAACGAAGAAAGAGGCGGAAAGTATGAATGCCGTTCTGCCCTTGAAGCAACTGGTGGATTCCTACTGGGCGGAACAGGGAAAATATCCCGCCTCTTTGCAGGAACTTGTAACAAACGGGTATGTCAAGAAACTGCCTGACCCTCCTGAAGGAATGGAATTCACTTACGATTCTTCATCAGGCTCTGTGGATCTGAAAAATACGGGCCTTCAAAATAACCGGGGCGGAAGAGATTGAAACTACAATTTTTTAAAAAACAAAATCTTCCCCACAAAAAACATTCCTGGCATAACCCCTCGACTTGAACTTTTTCTCCGGCGCATCTTAAAAGATGCAGCTACGGTTTTACCAAAGTATTTGCAACCACAGGCTTCCTTGTGCCGGGCCTTCCTCTTTGAACAGAAGGGGAAAAGGTGTATAATTGGGGATATTTTTTGTTGGGTAACCGGCAGTTTTTGCATCAACAAGGAAATACATGCAGCAGACAAACCATTCTCTATCGAACGAACAGCAGTCGAACCTTGACGTTCTCCTGAACCAGAGCCTGAAAAGGAACAACCTTGCGGCAGTAAGCTGGGAGATTATATGGTCTATTGGAAGCCCTTCATGCCTTATTGCCGCCATGGTGCCGCTGTATCTTTTCACGCTCGGTGTCACTAAAACGACGGTACAGTTTGTAATGCTTCTGTTCGCAATTATGACTTTTTTGCAGATTCTGGGCCCGAGGATAATCGGAGGAACCGGCCGCAAATTTAAAACATATCTCATGTATGCCATCTTCACTTTTTCATGGATGTTTTATTCTCTCGCCGCTCTTGTGGCATGGAATTTCTTCTCCAGGAACGTCTGGATATTCCTTTTCGTATTCCATTGTCTCATACTGGCGATTACCAACAACCTCGGATTTCCCGTCTACAACGAAATGATTCTGGAAAACACTCCTCTGAAAAAGAGAGGCAATCTCGCATCCATGCGTTCCATCGCCGTAGGTTCTTTCGGATTGATAGGCATGTTGCTGACCAGGTGGCTTATGAAACAAAAGCCGTCTCCCGTGAATTATCACTACGCCTTTCTCATTGGAGGAACAATTATGTTCCTGTCCTGCCTGGCGGTCCTGGGCATAAAGGACAATGCTCAGACAGTTTACGACTCGCACAAAATCAAGCCGCCCGCTCCGGTAAAAGCCGCAAAGATTCTCCTGAAAAACTTCAACTTCCGGGTTTTCCTGTTTTTTTACATATTAAGCATATCCGCCCAGAGTCTCGCGCCGCTGATTATCGGTTACGGGAAAGAAATCCTTGAAATGAATCCTGCCGACGCGGTTCTTTTTTCGGGAGTTTATTTTATTGGCCCGATAATCGCTGGGGTCTGCATGAAATCGCTGGCAGACAGATACGGTTTCCGTCTTATCGGCATTGTCAGCGCGTTCCTGCTCGGAACAACGTTTATCCTGCCTCTGTTATCGCCTCACAGCAGATTAGCCCTGCTGGCGGGATACGCTCTCTACGCGGCAACCGTGACAATGAATGCCCACGTCCTGGCAAATCTCGGTTTTGAAATGGTTTCGGAAATTAAACCCTCGGTGATAATAGCGGTGGGCAGTATCATAGCCCTTCCGCCGGTTTTTTTACTTTCCCCGTTCGGCGGGTGGCTTGCCGACCGGTATGCCGCAGCCGGTTACCAGGCTGTTTTTGCCATGGGGGCAACTCTCTGTTTTTGCACTCTTCTCGGATTCCTGACGCTGATCCGCGAACCGCGCACCGGCCATGAAATCTATATAAGAATCCGGGAAATGTAAACTGGAATTCAATAGCGAGGGAGATGTATATTTCTAACTGCTTTTTTCTCATCTTTTTGGCATTTATCCTGCCGTCGCTACTGCCTGTTAGCCTGGACTGGATGTAAAAAGCAAGTGGTGAAACGGCGATTGTTTCCGGGTAATCCGCGGGATATTCCAATTTCTCCAAAGCCTCAGTAAGGCTGAATACGGTTGCGGGAAACGGGCGGAAGCATATCCATGTAATATGAAACGGCCGGGGACCGGGCAGAGAAATCCGCAATGACCGCGCTCTCGCTCAGATAAAAAGTCCTTACAGCCGATTTCAAATTCTTGAATTTCTTCAGGTCTTTCGGCAGTACAAGATAATCAAATTGCGCGGTCTCAACAAGACGTTTGACTTTCACGGTGTTTTTCATGTCGCTTATCCAGGCGATGTCGAACCTGCGGTTTTCTATCTTCTCCGAAATCTCCTGCCCCAGGAACGGAGCCACGAGAATATGCACATTCCCCTTCCTCACCAAGTAGGCGAGTTTTCCGTTCTCTTCCCCCAGGAATTCCGCCTGCAGGCCGGATACGGCCGTCCTGTCCCCGTTTTTTTTCAGGATGAAATTATAATCCCCGTTGTTGTAAAAGTAGACGCTCAGGTAAGGATAGAAGGCCGATTCTTTGACCGCCTCGTGTTCAAAAATTCTTTCAACCCTGAGTTTTTCCCTTACGGTCTTCAGGGTCCCGGTATGGTCGTAGGATATGTCCGTATAAAAAAGACCTGAGAGTCTTGAAATTCTCTTCTCCCTGAAAAAAGGCATCAGAACGTTTTCCAGATTTCTCTGCCTGCAACTGTCCGAGAGGAAAGCGGTCGTTTCATCCTTTTTAACAAATATGGCCGCCGGCTTGTTCATGGAAAACAGGTAGAGCCTGTCTTCAGCGTTCTGCCTGAAGAGAACAGGGAAGAAAATGATGCCCGCCATGGCAAAAGCGGCCAGAGAACACGAAACCAGCCTTTTCCTGATTTCCATCCTGCTGAATAGCAGAAAAAGAAGCAGGTACGAAACCAGAACTGCCGCCAGGGGAAGGGACACTTCCACGCCATGGGAAACATGGGAAGACAACGAGGCGAGACGCAGAAACAGGGAGAGCAGCAACCTCAGGGGGAAAAACAGAAAAGGAAGAAAGAGGAAAAGAGGGAAAGAAAGCATGATAACACCCGCGAGAGGGATGAAAATTACATTGTTAATCAGGCCGATGGGATAGAATGTGCCGAAATGGTAAATAATAAGCGGCAACACGGCTATCTGGGCTCCCGCACAGCTTGCGACAAACCCCCTGACATAGCTATTGCCGGTAAGAAAACCGTACCTGACGGCAAAGAAAAGGATGCCGGCGGTGGCGGCGAAGGAAAGCTGAAAAGAAACGTCAAAGAGGTTCAGGGGATTGAGCAGAAGCAGAAGTATCGCTGCAAGAGAGATTGATTGGAATCCGCTGACATCCCGCTCAAAAATCTCCCCCAGGAAGAAGAATGTCATCATCAGCACGGCCCTCGCGACAGGAAGCATGAAGCCGGTGATGCCCGCGTACATCCAGAGAACCAGCAGGGAGATTGAGGGGAAAAGCTTCGGCCGCCTGTTGTTGAGGTTGCGGAAGAAAATAAAGACTATCCTCAGGAAAAGCAGAAGGAACGCCAGATGCTGGCCTGAAACCACAAGGATGTGATAGGTTCCGCTTCTCCTGCCGATTTCCCTGAGAAAATAAGGAATGT
Organism: bacterium; assembly: GCA_029548585.1. Lineage (GTDB taxonomy): Bacteria > Ratteibacteria > UBA8468 > B48-G9 > JAFGKM01 > JALNXB01. Next base: position 15,874 of record JAKPNC010000206.1, read on the forward strand.
TATCTTTTCCCACGGTTATGGCTTCCAGAAGGACTTTTTCTTCGGGGAAATACATGAACTGCCGATCCAGGCGGCTATTCAGGCGGTTTCTTATCCACACGAAAAAACCTTTAATCCTGTTTCCCGGAGGAGACAGCAGAACAACTTCTCTTGCTTTTCCTTCAATAAGAAATCCCTGCCTGCGCATTGTCAGGCCGAAGCCTTCCTCCCCGGGATTTTTGGGCGGCCGGATTTCATGCAGGGACACGCCCCTGGCGGCAACAAGAGCGCCGGCAGAGAAAATATCATCGGTTCTGCCGGAGGTAATCCGCACCTTTCCCCGGGCCTTTTTCACAGTGCCGTCCTTAAGGACATACCCGTCGGCCATTATCGCGTATCTTACGCCAAAAGGCCCTTCCCTGCACTGCAAAATCTTTCCCGAAAAATTCTCTATTTTTTCAATGTCCGAATGTATAATGTGGTCGCGGGGAATCCTGACCTGTTGAAATGTGAGCAGGCCTGAAACGAGAATAAACGAAGTGAAAACAAGAAACCGCCTGCCAAACAAGGCGCATAAAAGGGAGAGAACTAACGGGATTAAAACCAGAAGGGCAAGAGGAACGCCGTTCCATGCGAGCAGAGTGCCGCTTACCATACCGGCGAGCGCAAGGAAAATTCCATCGGGATATTCTCGGACTGATTTTTTTACAATCCTATCCATTCTCCCTTAAAAGAAAGCTGTGTTTTCCCTTCAAGGTAGACTTTTTTAAATCCTTCATTGAAAGATACGCGCAGGATCTCTCCCGAACGGGCAATGATGCTGACGGGAGAAACGGTCATCCCCAGCAGATTGCCGATTAACGCACCGGCGACACTTCCGGTGCCACATGAAAGCGTTTCGGCTTCCACTCCCCTCTCGTATGTTCTTATCTTTATGTGTTTTTTATCGACTATCCTGATCCAGTCGACGTTTGTGCCTTTTGGAGCGAAAAGTTTATGGTATCTCACAAGCGGTCCGGCCTTTTCAAGCTCTATCTTTTCCATATCATCAGCCACTATCACCGTATGAGGAACGCCCGTATTGATAAAATGGCCGGTAAGCGTAGTTTTTCCCAGGGGAATCTTAATGTTTAGTTTTGCGCCTCCGGAAACATTGAGCTGAACCCTTATATTCTGTCCCTTTTCAACGAAACCTTCCAGGACGCCTGCTTTCGTTTCCACCAGGAAAGACTTTTTCCTGTAAACATTCCCGGAAACAAACCGGACTATGCATCTCAAACCGTTGCCGCACATCTCCGCCTCGCTCCCGTCGGAATTGAAAATCCTCATGCGGAAGTCAGCCTTCTCTGAATCCTCAACAAGCAGAATCCCGTCGGCTCCCACGCCAAACTTCCTGTCACACAGGGTTATAGCCGTGGATTTCCTGTTCTTTATAATCCCTTTCCTGTTGTCAATCACCACAAAATCGTTGCCCGAACCCGACATTTTAACGAATTTCATGACTTTTGTCCCTTCCTTTATTGTTTGGAACGAATTATATCACATAACCTTCACGAACCTCAACTTCCTCTCCAATTCCAATAATTTCCAATTGAGAGCAGGGGAAAGAAAACGGAAGGAAATTTTTTATATATTTTCAGACAGGGAAGATGAATGAAGCACCAATCAGGCTGTTTTTGCTTCGCTGATAATGACATTGACATCTTCGGGAGTGAGACACCTGCCGTAGATGCGCAGGTCTGCCATCAGCCCGCGAAAATGTTCGTGCTGTCCGAACCCGATTTTTAGGGGAGCTCCCGTGCTCAAATCATAATCATCGGAATTGAACGGTTCGGATTCGGCAACGCACCTGCCGTCAAGATAAATTTTCAGCCGGGAATCTCCGCGGGTGGCGGCAATATGATGCCAGCCTGCCGGCAATGAAGAGTCTGAAGTCGCCATGACGCCCGCGCGGTAGCGCTTAACATGCCCCGAAGGCAGGGTGCCGATATAGAGAGATCCCCTGTGAACAGCCATGCTCCATGCCCTGCGAAGAACGACTTCGCTGTTGTCGGCGTTTCCTGCAAAAGCAAACCGTTTCTCCCCGTCATACCTCCAGATGTTGGCCATAGGCAGCGTGCCCGCGTAAAACTTGCCGTTATACAGCACCATGGCCATAACCTCTCTCGCATATCCGAGCCAGCCGAGATTTTCCCATTCGGTTTTACCCTTGTAAAGATGGACTTCCCCATCAGGCCATGTTCCGGCATAGAGATTTCCTGCATATATCACGGCGCCGTATGTCTGGGTTGACTTGCCCGGTCTGCCGCAGAATTCCCACTCGCCGTCTTTTTCGTACCGGTAAAGGGCCCCTCCGTGTTCCGGGCGCACACCCCCGTTGGCCAGCATATAAAGCCGGTCACGGTAGATAATCAGGCTGAAAACGCGGCTTTCGGGTCCTATGTTTCGCCATTTATTCTTTCCCTCATAGACAAAAACACCCCGTTGGTTCGCAGAGGCACAATAAAGCCTGCCCCTGTAAACAGTCAGGCTGACTGCGGCATCGGCCTTGCCGTTGCCGTTACCTATTGACGGATTTGCATCTTCGGAAACAGCGCTTTCGATACCCGGATGTCCGCAGTCAGTCCATTGCCCGTTGTCATCAACGAGATAAACATGGCCTCCCGGATTTATGTTCTTCGGCTGGCCCAGCAGGGAACCTGTCGTCTGGTACCGGGCGGATGAAACATAAAACTTCCCTTCAAATCGTGCAATGCCTCCCACGCAGTTGCTACAATCCGGCGGTGTGCCCATGTCTTCCCACTCTTTATTTCCCGCGTACCTGTAAAGGTGCCCCGTACGGTCAGGTGCGTTCTCCAGAGTCCCTGCATAAAGTTCCCCTTCAACCGACGCAAGGGCGTTTACAAAAACGGATTCTCCCGGCCGCCCGCAATCCTCAATACCATGACTGCGGCCCTGGTCAATCCCGAAATGCAGGTGGCGGTAGTTTGCCTGGGTGGTGTGGGTTACACCCCCGTTGGTAACCACCGACAGGTTGAACCCGCACCTTTCGGCAGGATCAAAACAGGAGATTATATCCCCGATTACGTCACCGCCTTCTGAACTCTCTCCGGTATGGATCCAGCAGCTGATTGTAAAATCCTTTTTCCCCCGGGATAAAACGGGGTGGCCGGTGATTTTAATCACGCTTGATTCCCCATCGAACCTCGCCGCAGGCATATCCGGCACCGGTCCGCGCTCACCGAAAATAACAGATTTGCTCAGTGCCTGCGCGGATTCGCCGCAGGAACCCGACGCGTCACGCTCAAACTTCCATCGATCTATCAGATCTTTTTCAGAATTCATTTTCCTCTTTTAAAAACATCAAGGTAAAAAACATCCTGTTTGAAATTAACTGAAATTCCTTATTCAATTTATGTTTTTTCCGCCTGTATGTCAAATCCTTTCTTAGAATAAAGGATTTTTCTTCAGCCCGAACCAGTTCTTACCGCTTATATGCTGTCCGGAAGAAGCCGAACTGCTCCGGCATACGGAGTTTGAAAAAAACTTATTTTTTCATATCGTTTCATTAATGTCAAATCCAAGTTTATAAATATACAATGCACTTGACAATAATGAATTATTATATTAACATAATTTATGAGTATTATTTCATAACTCATTGTACAGCAATATTTAATACGTAACAAAATAAGGGACAAAAAATGAAACAAAAATTTGCTGATAAATACCCGTGGATTACATTTAAGGTTGATCTGCAGAAACTTTCATATAGAACATGGATACAATTAGGAGAATGTCTTTCAAAATGTGAACATCTTGCTCAAATTCCTCTTAAACCGATAACCGCGCAGGAAATGCACAAACTTTATTTAGCTAAAGGCGTTTCGGCAACGACTTCAATTGAAGGAAATACCCTCTCTGAACAACAAGTACGTCAGATAATAGACAAAAAACTGGTACTGCCGCCTTCTAAAGAATATTTGAAGCAGGAAGTTGATAACATATTGGAATTGTGTAACGAAATAAAGAATTCCCTGTGCCCCGAAAAGAAATATCTTATCACCATAGATGAAATAAAAAAATTTAACAGAGTAATCTTAAAGAATGTTCCCTCTCCTGATTATGTTATTCCCGGCGAATTCAGAACCGTTCCGGTTGGCGCAGGAACATATAAAGCCGTTGACCATAATGATATTCCTTATCTAACGGTTCAATTATGTGACTGGTTAAACAGCGAATATTTTGCAATACCGAATGTCCATCCCATAATCGGCAATATTATTAAATCTATGGCTGCACATTTATACATAGAATGGATACATCCTTTTAGTGATGGGAACGGAAGAGTTGGCAGGATCCTGGAATTTGCAATACTTTTGTGTGCCGGTATTCCTTCGCCTGCAGCGCATTTATTGAGTAATCACTATAATGCTACAAGAACTGAATATTATATCAATCTGGACTCTGCAAGAAAGAAAAACGACATCTCTGATTTTATTGCTTATGCAACACAAGGTTTCAGAGACGGACTAATTGAACAACTTACTTATATTTTCGCTCAAATCATCGATATTTCATGGGAGACTTTTGTTTACGAGATATTTAAAGAGCACAAACGTTCTGAACGACCGGCAAAACGAATGCGTAATTTAGTTATTGAATTGTCTCGCCAATCAGAAGATGTTCCACGAGATAAATTGATTATGTTAAGCCCCAAACTCATGGAACTGTATCGAGGCGGTTCAACAATGATGCTAACAAGAGATATCAACGAGTTAATAAAACTCGATTTAATTGAAAAAACTAAAAAAGGTTATAGAGCAAAAACAGAAAAAATGCACAGTTTTTTACCTGAACAAGTTGCGGGTAACAAGTCTTAGTTTAGCCGCCACCTTTCCAAAAAAAGAAACCTGCCAAGCCCATTTTAGATTCACGTTTCCCAGTTCAGAATGAAGGTTTTTCTTCAGCCCGAACCAGTTCTTGCCGCTTATATGCTGTCCGGAAGAAGCCGAACTGCAATAACAGCACGCAGAATCCTGATCCTCTCTTCTGTCGAAAATATGCTTTCCATTTTTCTGTTTTAAAAACGAAATGTTCATTATTTGGAAACTTAATGTTCATTTCATATGAACATTAATTTTTTGTCAATAGATAATTCAGCTTATGCCACAGTACGAACGAACAGGAATCACAGGGGATAGCGGCCGTAATCGAGGGCGGCTTCTATGTAGGCTTCGACGTTTTCCACGACTTTCTTCAGGATGGGTTTTTCAAGGGACATGTTCACATCCGCATGCCCGCCTGTGGTCCTGAGGGTGAAACCTCCTCCCGCCGCGGCGTCCTTAATAGCTTTCTTCACCAGCTCTTTCACATCGCCTTTATCCAATCGCAGGAAATCTGGAGAGACGATATTGCCGGAAAGAAGCATCCTATCCCCCACCAGCCGTTTTGCCTCTTTAAGATCGACATCGCCGTAAGGAAGCGGTTCGAGAGGTTCTATGGAATCTATGCCCATTTCCGACATCCTTTCGAGAAAGTGCATGCATTTCCCGTGGCAGTGGGCGCGCACCTTGCCGCCTATGGAATGTATGGCGTCGTTTATCTCTTTATCGTAGGGAAAGACCAGTTCATCGAAATGTTTCCGCCCCATCCATGGCGGGATTAACATCTCGTGGGCGGTTACTCCAAACCAGCAGGAAATGCCTTCTTTGCCCATGTCAAGGATTGTATCCCGCACCTGCCTGTTTGTCTTTTCCAGAAACCTGTGGATAATAGCTTTCTCGGATGCCATCCAACCGTAAATCTCCTCCATTGCCGACCTGCGTACAAGGTTTCCGAGGGGATGAAGGCAACCGACAACGGGCATACCCCGGTCCCCGACCATCTTAAGGTGTTCAAGGTGTTTCTCTCTGTGGATGGGACATACCCTGCGGGGAGCGTCTGCAAGCCTCACGAGGTCTTCAAGGGAACTGACATGTTTTTTTTCCCACCGGCAGTCGGTAAGGTCAAGATGAGGGCGGTAAAAATATTTGGCAACGGCGTAAAAATCTCCCGCTTCCGTGGAATAGGTCTGCCTTATCCTCCTGTATTCGCCCGGACGGTCTTCCAACGTCTCCTGCCGGTACCCGCAGGGCAGGCCGAAGAACCCCCAGTCGGCTCCCGCGACTCCCATGAAGTTGTCGGCTTCATTGGCTATGAAATCGGCTATGCGCCGGCATTCAGGAAGTTTCTTTTCTTCCGGCCCTATCTGGAGCTCTATGGGCACCCTGTCTGCTTCTCTGAATTCCGCCGCTGCGTTAAGTCTTTCTCTTGATGTCATGGAAAATCTTCTTCTTATATTGCCCCTATCTTCCGCAATCACTCCAACGCACCTTTCGCGCCTCTGTTAATGCTCACGGACTACAAGAAAGAGGCCTTCGTAACTTAATGGCAGTAATGCAAAATTCATGCGCTCAATGAGAATGATTTGCCGATGTTAAATCCTTGCGCACAAAGAGAAGAGGGAAAACTATGTCACTGGTACAGCATGGAACTATAACTGCAAGCACCATGAAAATCAGTATCGCCCCCGCGTACTCTATCCAGTTTACCATTCCGAAACTGACAAGGTACATAATGGATGCGGCCGCGCTGATGAATACATGCAGGGAATGAGAAAGGATCACTCCTTCGTGTTTTTCCATGCCTCTGGGAGTAAGAAAGCCCATCAATAGTCCGAGAAGGAGAAAAGGAAGAATTAACAGGGGATGCTCCAATATGCATACATGAAGATGCATCTCAACACCGAGGATCATGCCTGAAAGGTACGGTATTATTATGTCGCTTATCCCGCATATGCCAACAGATCCGGCAATCCCTATCAGGACGGCTTTCAGAACGGCCCGTTCCTTCTGCCAGAACATCGACGTTGTTGCTGTAGCCGAGAAAAGGATGTGAAGGGGATGGAATATGTGGAAAAGCTCCCCGAACTGTACAGAAGGATCCGGTGTCCCCGCAACCTGGGTAATGAAATGGAGCAGTGCGGCCAGGAAAAGACCGAGCGCCACGCTCATGATCGAAAAAGGCAGATGGTGGCCGAGCTCCCTGAATATGTACGCTGACTTATTCATAGATGTTTACCTCCAGGTAAAAAATTACAGCAGCCCTGGGCAACTTCCACGAATCTCTCCCTCCGGGGCGGCTTTAACATATGCGGGGCAGCTGGCTTCCTGAAAGCATATCCAGGATCCTGCTTCCCCCGGCAGTATCTAATATTACCCTTCCCCGGGGAGATTCGACAACCTCACCGATAAGAGCAGAGTCTTTGCCGTACTTGTGTTTCCGCATGAGGCACAGAATTCTTTCGGATGATTCCCTGGGACAAATGACTATCACCTTGCCCTCGTTGGCAAGGTAGAGAGGATCGAAACCGAGCAATTCGCATACCGCCCTGGTCTCTTCTCTGACCGGGACATCGGCTTCCCTGATCCTTATACCGAAGGGAGATCCATCCGATATCTCGTTGAGAGTCGTTGCCACCCCTCCCCTGGTAGGATCCCTCATAAACCTGACCGGAAGGCCGCTGTCCATTATCTCCTTTACCAGTTCGTTCAATGGCGCGCAGTCGCTTTTTATGCCAGCGCTGAACTTGAACTCGTTGCGCGCAAGAAGAACCGAAAGCTCGTGGTCCCCGGTAAAACCGTTGATTATTATCCTGTCACCCGGCCTTATGCCAGCCCTGTCCATTACCCGGCCAACGGGGGATATGCCTATGGCCGACGTGTTGATGAAAAGACCGTCCATCTTGCCTTTTTCCACCACCTTGAAATCCCCCGTAACAATCTCGATACCTGCCAGGCGGGCTGTTTTTGACATGGAAACCACTATTTTTTCAAGCATATCCTTATCAAACCCCTCCTCCGCTATTACCGCACAGGAGATAAAAAGAGGCCTGGCGCCGGAAACCGATATGTCGTTGACAGTGCCGCACACGGAAAGCTTGCCTATGTCCCCCCCGGGGAAAAAAAGCGGATTGACTGTGTAGGAATCTGTTGTGAAGCTAAGGCTGAACTGGCCGCATATGCCTGCAAGGATCGCCGAATCCCCCATCTTCGCGAGTTCATTGCCTTTGAAGTGCCTGAGGAAGATATCCTTTATGAGGGAATGCATCATCATGCCCCCGCTCCCGTGAGAGAGGAGTATTTTCTTATCTTCCATCACTTTATCCCCCGTACCTGTAAAAAGCTGCACAAGTCCCTTCGCTTGATACCATGCAGGGACCGACCGGATTTCCGGGCGTGCACTGCCGGCCGAAAAGAATACAGTCGCGGGGCGTCCGGACACCCTTGAGGATCTCCCCGCATATACAGCCTTTTTCCTCCGGCTTCTCTTTTAACTTCAATGGGAACCTTTTGAGGGCATCATATCTCCCATACTCCTTTCTCAGGGAAAGGCCGCTTTCAGGTATGGCCCCCAGCCCTCTCCAGTTGGAATCCGAAACCTCGAAAACGGCAGACATGGCATCCTGAGCCTTCCGGTTTCCGGATCTTCTGGCCACCCTCCTGTACTGGTTGATCACTGACGGATTCTTTTTCCCGGTCAGGATTTCAACAAGCGCCAATATGGATTGCAGGATGTCTACCGGCTCAAACCCGCTGACAACGCAGGGTATATTATACTTGCCGACAATATCTTCATATACGGCCGTCCCTGTTACCGCACTTACGTGACCAGGACAGATGAAGGCATCTATCTTTGCCTCCCCTGATTGGAGAAGCGCCTCCATGGCAGGAAGAAGGAGCTTATGGCCTGAGTAGAAATACAGGTTTCTTATACCCCTGAGTTCGGCCTCCCTCAGCGCAGCCGCGGCAACGGGAGCTGTGGTCTCGAATCCAACAGAGAGAAAGAGCGTATCCCTGGTCGGATCTTCCATCGCAAGGTCAAGACACTCAAAGGGGGAATAGACCACCCTTATATTCCTGCCTGCAGCCCTCTCTTTTTCAAGAGAAGAGGATGAGCCGGGAACCTTCAGCATGTCACCGAAAGTTGCCACTGACAGGCCGGGAAGTTTCGAAAGCTCTATCGCCGAATCCAGGTAGCTGCGCGGAGTCACGCACACAGGGCATCCCGGACCGGAAATGAGCATTATCGAAGAGGGAAGCATGCTCCGTATGGCATACCTTCCAATTGCCATGGTATGAGTGCCGCAAACCTCCATTATCTTCATTTCATGGGTAAGCCCTGAAGCCTGCAGGTGTATGGCTTTTGCCAGGCGTTCAATGATGTCCCTGTCCCTGAATTCAGAGATGTATTTCATTAGGAAAGATCCCTTTTAACTCACTTCGCGAAGGCAACCGGCT
>JAKPNC010000274.1 GCA_029548585.1 bacterium
CCAAGAAGCCTGTAATACGCGGAACCTCCCATCTCTTTGAAAGTCATGCCGCACAGATATAGAAGGCTGCCCTTTCTCTTGAGTTCGGTGGAACATATCTTTCTCACGTCCCTTACTATGCCCACCGCCGATATAAGAAGGGTTCCCGGAATAGAAACAGGTTTCTCCTCCACGGCCCCGTGGAAGAAATTGTTAAGGCTGTCCTTCCCGGATATGAATGGCAGCCTGTAAGCAAGGGCATAATCCCTGCATCCTTTCACGCACCTTGCGAGGGATCCCAGCAAGTTCAAATCGTTTACGTCCCCCCAGCAAAAATTATCGAGGATGGAAACCTCGCCTGGCACGGCTCCGGAAGAAACCGCATTCCTCAGCGCCTCTTCTATGCAGCACCCGGCCATCAGGTAAGGGTCTTTCATCCCGTAGAAGGGATTTATACCGCAGGATACGGCCACTCCCCGGTAATCATCGTAAACAGGTCTCATCACCACGGCGTCGGAGGGAGCCTTCTTCTCCATCCCGACAAGCGGCTTGAGGACCGTGCGGGACTGAACCTCGTGGTCGTACTGGGTTATGACCGCTTCCTTTGAAGATATGTTTGGGTCGGCAAGCAATCCCAGCGCGTCCCCCGACAAATCGGCCTTCGCCCTCCCGGCGGAAGGCGCCTCCTTTTCTTCCCTTATCTCAAAGCGCGCTTTCAGATTTTTCCGCGGTATTCCCCCGTGAAGAAATTTCATGCCGAGAGAGCAGACCTTCTCGTCTTTAAAATAAAGATCCAGGCTGCCCGTCTTCCTGAAACGGCCTATGACAGCCGCCTCGACATCCTCCGAGGCGAAAAGTGCAAGCAGGCTTTCAACCTTTCCCGATGGGACGGAAAGAACCATTCTCTCCTGGGATTCGGATATCCAGATCTCCCAGGGCGTGAGGCTGCTATCCTTAAGAGGAACGGCGTCAAGCCTTACCTCGGCTCCGGTTTTCTCTCCCATCTCGCCGACAGCCGATGACAATCCGCCTGCGCCGCAGTCAGTTATGGCGTTATACAGGTTCAAGTCCCTTGCCCTGATTATCACGTCCATAAGTTTCTTTTCAACGATGGGATTGCCTATCTGGACTACGCTGGTAGGTATATCCTTGGCCAGTTTTACCGAAGAAAAAGTCGCCCCGTGTATGCCGTCCCTGCCAGTCCTTCCCCCCGCAACCACTATCAGGTCGTCCCCGCATACGATCTTATCGGCCATGGAGAGAGGGATGATGCCGAGGGTCCCGCAAAAAACAAGCGGGTTGTTCTGGTACCCCCGGTGGAAAATAATGGCGCCGTTGCCCGTGGGTATACCCATCCTGTTCCCGTAATCCCTTACTCCGCTTACTACTCCCTTGTAAACCCTCCTGGGATGGAGAACTCCGGCGGGCAGTTCGGAATGGGAAACCCCGGGCATGCCAAAACAGAAAACATCGGTATTCAGTATAGGGAAAGCTCCCCTGCCCACTCCCAGGATATCCCTTATGACCCCGCCTGTCCCGGTTCCGGCCCCTCCGTAAGGTTCGAGAGCGGAAGGGTGGTTGTGAGTCTCAACCTTGAACGCCATTCCATTATCTCTATCGAACCTCACGATGCCTGCGTTATCTTTGAAAACAGATACGCACCTTTCCGCCCCGAGTCTTTGAGTGACATTCATTATCTCCCTGATAAGAACGAGTTTCTCCTTCTTCTCCCTGCCCCCCTCAACCTCCGTATACTCTATCTCCGCCTTGAAGGTTTTGTGGTAACAGTGCTCCGACCAGGTCTGGGCTATCGTCTCTATCTCGCAGTCGGTGGGCTGCCTGCCAAGAGCCTCAAAATACTTCCGGATCTCCTTCATCTCGGCCAGGTCAAGGGAAAGAAGGTTCTTCCTGCTAATTTCGCACAATTCCCTGTCGCTGGCGCCCACTATTTTCACGCGGGAAGCATATCCTTTCATTTTTTAATCTGCCCGGTAAAATCCGATATGGTAAAATCGTGTATCAATTCGTTGGCAAGAACCTTACGCGCTATCGAGTCGACGTCTCCGGCCCCGATCTGCCCGGAAAGATAATATTTCCTGCCGGTAGAAACAGAAAAAGAAGCCCCTATGCCCATGTCCCTGGCGGCTTCGGCCGCAGTGGCGGCAACGGTATCGGTAACTCCCTTCCTGAACCAGACCTCCACCGTCCAGAAACCGTCCTTACGGGGAGAGTCCGGGTATATCTCGTATTCCTGTATGACAGGATCTATAAGTACCTGCTCGGCTATTTCCCTGAGCATCGCCGGGCAAACATCCCCGTCGAACCTGTAAAGCCAGGCAACAGAGACGCTCTCAAGGCAGGCAATGCCGATGTCTTCAATTCCCCTGGCTGTCTCCAGCCCGGAAATATCGGGCATCTCCTTTTTCGAACGAACCTCTATCGTGTAATTGGCCATGATTTTTCAGAGCAGCGGCAAATACGTTTTGAGTTCATAATCGTGGACCTGTTTCCTGTACTCGTCCCACTCAATCCTTTTCGACATTATGAGATTGTTGAAAACATGGGGCCCCAGGACATCCTTCAGCAGCTTGCTCGATTCAGCCACCTCTATGGCTTCAACGAGACTGCCTGGAAGACATTCTATCTTAAGCTCTTTTGTCTCGTCGAGAGAAAGATGGTAAACATCCCTTTCGAGGGGTTCCCTCAGGGGATATTTGTCATTGATTCCCTTCATGCCTGCTGCAACCATGCAGGCGAAAGCAAGGTACGGGTTGCATGCCGGATCGGGAGAGCGGAACTCTATCCTGGTGGATTTCTCCTTCCCGGGCTGATACATCGGAACCCTTACAAGGGAGCTTCTGTTACGTCTCGCCCAGCATATGTAAACAGGCGCCTCGTAACCGGGAACAAGCCTCTTGTAAGAATTCACCCACTGGTTGCATACAAGGGTTATCTCCTTGGAATGCTCCAGTATGCCGGCAATGTAAGCCTTGGCTTCCCTTGAAAGATGGTACTTGTCCGCGGGATCAAAAAAGAGGTTCTTGTCTCCCTTGAATATGGACTGGTGGGTATGCATACCCGAACCGTTTACCCCGAATATGGGCTTGGGCATGAAACTGGCATACACTCCTTTTAACTGGGCTATTTCTTTGACAACCATGCGGTAAACCATGACTATGTCTGCCATGGTCATCCCGTCCGTATACCTGAGATCTATCTCGTGCTGAGAAGGGGCCGCCTCGTGGTGGGAATATTCAACGTCTATGCCCATCTCCTCGAGAGTCAGTATGGTCTCCCTCCTTACCTCGTTGCCCGCATCCAGGGTGGTTATATCGAAATACCCTCCCTCGTCGATAGTCTGAGTAGACTTTTCATCCTTGAAAATGAAGAACTCAAGCTCCGGCCCGACATAATACGTGTACCCGAGCCTTTTCAGCTTGGCGAGCTGCTTTTTCAGAATGTAGCGCGAATCTCCCTCGTAGGGTGTTCTGTCCGGGTTCACAAGATCGCAAAGCATGCCTGCAACGGCCTTGTCCTGGGGTCTGTAGGGAAGTACCATGAAAGTTGAAGGATCCGCTATGGCAACCATGTCCGACTCGTCTATCCTGGCAAATCCCTTTATGGATGAACCGTCAAAGCCCATCCCGTCTTCAAGGGCATGTTTCATCTCGTCAATCGTTATGGTAAAACCCTTCATCTGCCCTGTGATATCGGCAAACCACAGCCTTATAAACTTCACGTTTTTCTCTGCTGCAAGCTTAATCACATCTTCATTCTTCATTCCGGAGTTGTTCATCTCTTATCTCCTTTCCCATCTGTTTGCCGGCAAACGGCATCCCCCATAAAAAAGATACCGCCGCCTGGTATGGATTGGGATGTTAATTTGATGAGTGCGGACAAAAAGTTTTTCCTGTAAAAAGAGACCGGAAAGCATGTCCCCGACATAAAAACAAAAAAGCCCGGAGAGGCGCAAAGTGCGCTTTTCCAGGCTCCCGAAATCCATCCGAAAGGATATTCTGCGTGCATATATAATTATAACTTTTATTTTGCGGCTGTCAAGAGTCCAGGAAATATTTTCCCTTTGCATGCCCTTCAGATATAATATATTCTCAAAGATGGAAAACAAAAAAAGGCAGGGACACATGAAAAGCAAGGTATATTTTCTTCCTTTGGACAGGCTTGGAGAATTCGATAAAGCAGTTTCCGGCACGGGTATCTTCGATCGCTTTGAAAAGGGCGACAGGGTAGCCTTAAAGCTTCATTTCGGAAGCATGGGACACGATAATACCATACCGGCAGGATACATATCGGGGATCATAAGCGTGCTGCTCCAGAAGGGGTGTTTCCCCTTCCTCACGGACACAAACGTACTCTACCGGGACGACCGCGACGCAACCCTCACGCATCTCGAAGTCGCATCAAAAAACGGATACGACAGGCTTGGGACGCCCATAGTCATCGCAGGAGGCGACAATAGCGACAATAGCGTGTCCATCAAAGGAAAAAGCAAATATTACGATGAATTCCACATAGCCCGGGAATACACCGAGGTCGAAGGAATGATTGCGCTGACACACTTCAAGGGACACGGTCTTGCCTGCATAGGAGGAACCATCAAGAACCTGGGGATGGGCTGCGCATCGAGAAAAGGCAAGTTCGCAATGCATGCCAATATAACTCCAGACATAAAAAAGAAGAAATGCATCGGCTGCGGATTATGCGTAAAAAAGTGCCCGGCACATGCGATCTCCCTGGTAAAAAAAACCGCCTCAATAAACCAGGCAAAATGCATAGGTTGCGCACAGTGCGTCCACACCTGCCCCCACGGGGTCATAGGAATCCCCTGGTTCAGCGTCACCCCGCAGGAATTCCAGGAAAAGATTGCCGAGTACGCAAACTGCGCCCGTAACCTGTTCGGTAAAAAGTTCTTTGCAGTAAACTTCCTGGTCAACATAACTTCTCTCTGCGACTGCGAGACAAATCCGGGCAAAAAAATCGCGCCGGACATGGGAGTGCTCTTTTCCTGCGACCCGGTTGCCATAGACAGGGCATGTGTAGACATGGTAACGGCGGCACAGGGGCCGGACATACCCGCGGGTGAAGAAAAATTCTCCCGCACAAGGCCTGGAAGCCATCCTCATTTCCAGCTTGACCACGCCGAAAAAACAGGTCTTGGCAGAAACGATTACGAAATTATAAACCTTTAACGTTTCATGGTCATATTCCCCTGTGCATTCCAGGCGGAAGACAGGTTGACAGAGCTTTCTTTCATGCTGGAACAAATCCTTTCAGGACATATGGCCCGGGACTTTAAAGCTTAATGCCGGATGAGACTATGAAAAATCTTAAAATACTCATCTCCCCTGCCTCTTTCAAAGGAAGCCTTTCCAACATGGAAGCCTGCGCCATAATGAAAAAGTCCGTCCTCAAGATCTTCCCCCATGCCGGCATAACGGAATTCCCGCTTGCAGACGGGGGAGAAGGGACGATAAACGTTATCACGAAAATAACCGGGGAAAAACTGAAATACTCGGATGTAAAAGATCCCCTCATGAGAAAAAGAAGGGCGGCATGGATCAAAATAGGAGAGACGGCATTCATAGAAATGGCCCAGGCGGCAGGACTGATATTGCTGAAAGAAAGAGAAAAAAATCCCCTCCGGACAACCACATACGGCGTGGGAGAACTCCTTGAAAAAGCTGTCTTATCAGGCTGTACCAGGATATTCCTCGGCGTAGGAGGCAGCGCAACAAGCGATGCGGGAATAGGCGCTCTGACCGCCCTCGGTTTAAAGTTCTACAGGAAAGACGGCAATCTTATCCATCCCGGCTCTGGAAAAGACCTCGTGGAAATATCCCGGATAGATGCCTCCTGCCTGATGCCTGAAATGCTCAGGTGTGGCATAACCATCCTGTCAGATGTAGAAAATCCGCTCTACGGCAGAAATGGAGCCGCCTTTGTTTACGGGCCGCAGAAGGGAGCAGACGAAGAAACGGTAAAACTTCTCGACAGGGGACTGAGAAACTTCGCCCTGAAAATGGAAGCCTTTTCCGGCAGGCATGTTGCCTCCCTGCCGGGAGCGGGAGCCGCCGGGGGCATCGCAGCAGGCCTTGCTTCATTTCTGAAAGTAAAGGTTGTCTCCGGGATAGAAACAATAATGGAAATGGGAAAGTTTGAAAAACACCTCAAGGCAGCAGATATCGTGCTTACGGGAGAAGGCAGGATAGACAGCCAGACCTGCAGCGGAAAATCCCTCGGCAAAGTCTTCGCCCTGGCGGAAAAACACGGCGTGCCTGTCATAGCTTTCGCGGGAAGCATAGACAAAACGATGTATAAAAAGAATCTCAAAAATGTGGTCCTGGCCGGCATTCTTCCCGGGCCGATGAGCCTTGAAAAAGCCATGAAAACCGCAAAAGAGAATCTTTACAACTCAACCTGCCGGGTGCTGAATTCTTACCGGGCATCTGCATGTCTCTCATGACGTCAGCCGACATGATGAAACTATTTCTGTTTCCCGCGCGAAACGCTTTTTGAAAGCAGAGTGCGGCAATCAACAACATCTTTCCTGAATCCCTTTATCTCGTTTTCTTCCATGAAGACTTTCCTGACTGATTCCTCAATAAGAATGGCTGTGCTTTTTCGCCCTTTGCGGTTTTCAAGAATCCTGTTGCCGGTTATCCTTATATCATCTGACGTGGAAGAAATCTTTACGGCAACGGCGTTGTTCCGGGGCCCGTTATTCTCTATCACGTTGCCTTCCGCGGTATCGTCGCAGGGAGACTGTCCCGGATGGTGGCCACCCCGGAAATAGATGCCAACTTCCCCGTTGCCGGTTATCCTGTTATTGCGGATAACATTATGGCTGTCTTCAAATCCGACCGAAACGCCGTACGTGGCATTATCTCGTATTTCGTTATTCTCAAGGAGACCCTGCTGAATGCCCCAGCAGAAAAAGAACCCGTACCTGTTCTTCCTGAGGATATTGTGTCTCACGCACATCCTTAAAGAACCGCTTCCCGCGTGAACGGACATCATGTTATTCTCGACAAGACAGTCTTCCACGATGACATCATCAGATATCTCAAACCCTATGCCGTCGCCGTTATTGTTGTGGCTGTATACGTTCCGGATGGTTGCCCGCCGGCAATTTTTGAGATAAATCCCGCCGCCGCAGCCAGCTTCCATCCCGGTCACGGGAATATTGCCGTCAACCTGGAGATCCTGCACAAGAATATCCTCGACATCCTCACCCCGGACAAGAGGGACCAGCGTGCTTACTTTCGCAGGCCCAACCTCAAGCCAGAAGTTTTCTCCTATGTAAGGCTTATCCAGAAAAAGCACATGCCCGTCTTTTCCGATCACGGTGGCATGTACCGCGGCGCTCTCCCTTGTTTTGGACCAGACTCCCCTGATTGTCACTCCGTCTCCCGGTTCAAACAATCCTGGATGTTGTACGGAAATGGCGCGCTCATAGTGATTGACATTCCTGATAAGAAAGGATTTCCTGACCGGTTCACGCCGGATAACGGTCCGGGCCCCCTCTCCCGACAACTTAACACCGGACCTTAGCATGATGGTGTTTTTACAGCCATATATCCCTTTCTTTACCCGGACACCCGGTATATGCCTTATTGCGGCAAGGTCAATGGCCGCCTGAATTGCTTTCCCGTCATTTCCCTTTATATCGGCATTTTTCGAACCAACCGTAATTTCGGCTGTTGATGAACGCGTACCCATTTCTTAATCTCCCGGTATTATGGCGGAATTTTAATTTTCTTCATTATATTCCGCCCTGAAAGTTTGTCAAACCTCTTCAAGATGTTATAATTCTATCACTTTCATCGTATGTATGTTAAAACGGGAGAATACAGGAACAAATGCTGGCAAATGTTAAGTCACTGACAGTCTGGGGAATAGACGGTTACAACGTAGACGTGGAAGTTGACATATCCTTCGGCATTCCTTCCATATCCATCGTGGGGTTGCCCGACCAGGCGGTCAAAGAAAGCAAGGACAGGATAAGGCCCGCCATAAAGAATTCCGGATTCGACTTTCCTTCCAACAGGAAGATGGTCATCAATCTCGCCCCTGCCGACACAAAAAAAGAGGGTTCATACTTCGACCTTCCCATAGCCGTTGGCATACTGATAGCAACGGAAAACCTGCCCGCGGATGCCGCTGAGGAATTCTTTTTCGTGGGAGAACTCGCCCTGGACGGCTCTCTCAGGCCTGTCAAGGGAATACTCCCCATGGCTATCAGACTTGCAGAAACAGGGAAAAGCAAACTTATCCTGCCTGCAGAAAACGCTATGGAAGCATCTCTAATAAACGGTATAAAAGCATACCCCGTACAAAACCTCAGGGAATGCTTTGAATTTTTAACGGGCAAGAAAGAAATCCTGCCGGCATCCTGCAACATAGAACAGCTTTTTGAGTCAAAAAATAAGCACAGCCTCGATTTCAAGGACGTAAAGGGGCAGGCCTACGCCAAAAGGGCGCTCGAAGTGGCGGTCGCAGGCGGACACAACATACTTATGATAGGTTCTCCCGGAGCCGGAAAGACCATGCTCGCTTCAAGAATCCCCTCAATCCTTCCCTCGTTAATCCTTCCCGAAGCCCTTGAAATTACAAGAATACACAGCGTGGCCGGAATACTCAAAGAGGGACTTGTGACAGAACGGCCATACAGAAACCCCCACCATACGATATCGAACATAGCCCTCATAGGAGGCGGCGGAGTCCCAAAACCCGGGGAGGTAAGCCTTGCTCATAACGGGGTGCTTTTTCTTGATGAACTGCCCGAATTTCACAGGGACGTGCTTGAAGTGCTGAGACAGCCGCTTGAAGACGGAAAAGTAAGCATCTCCCGCGCAAAAGGAAGGCTGACATTTCCCAGCAGGTTCCTCCTTGTCGGATCCATGAACCCCTGCCCCTGCGGCTGGTACGGGGATAATGCCCGTCAGTGCCGGTGCACCCTCGGGCAGATGCTCAAATACAGGAAAAAAATATCAGGCCCCCTGCTCGACAGGATAGACATACACGTAGACGTAACGAGCCTTCCTCCCAACCTCCTTATGAAAGAGCAGGATGAAGAACCTTCAGAAACCATCCGGCAGAGGGTTGAAGCGGCAAGAAAAATACAGCAGGAACGGTTTGAAGGCACTGGCATATTTTTCAACGGCCACATGAACTCCGCCCTTCTGAAGAAACACTGCGCGCTGGACGACGAATGCCGCATGCTTGTAAGGGGAGCGTTGGACGCGCTTTACCTATCGGCAAGGGCATACGACAAGATAAGAAAGGTAGCCCGCACCATAGCCGACATGGAAAACTCCCAGGCCATAAAACCACAACACCTCGCCGAAGCCATCCAGTATCGCAGCCTCGACCGCAATTTATAATGATGCCGCCATCCGAAGGCAATTCGCAGTATTTCTTTTACAAAAAACCTGCGGTACAATAGAAAATGAAATGAGCCCAACAATATTGAGGATTAAGGGATACAGATTTTACTTTCTTTCAAACTAAGAAAAACGCATGCATGTTCATATTATTTGCGCTGAAGGCGAAACAAAATTCTGGATTGAACCGATAGTTTCTCTTGCAATATACCATAAACTTAATTCGGCAAGGTTAAAAGAAATACAAGAACTTGTCGAGGAGCATAAAAATGAAATCAGTAAAGAATGGAAAAGATATTTCAGTATCAGTTGAAAATATTACAATTTTCGGGATATGGTTATTTGTCAAGGGTAAAGAATATTTTTTGAGTTTTGACGATTATCCTTGTTTTAAAGACCAAAACGTCAAGTCAATCCATAACGTAGAACTATGGCACGATTTTCACCTTTACTGGCCGGATTTGGATGTGGACCTGGAGATAGATAACCTGGAAAATCCTGAAAAATACCCTCTTAAGAGCAAAAACTTGTAACCACGCCGCTTGATAAATATCTCCTCCACTGTTTTCTCCCGCCTAAGCCATTCAGTACCGCAGCCTCGACCGCAATTTATAATGCGGGTAAACATAAAGCAATGCTCACAGGAAAGAATAAATTATAAAAAGGTCTACCGGCTATATGGGAAAGAAGATGCGGCCGGCTTTTTTGACCACGCATCCGGCCACCAGCCCACGGAAGAATCCGTCGCAACCGCATACAGGTGGCTCGCAGAACAGTTCGGCCTGAAAGAACAAAAACAGGAATGGCACCTCTAAAAAAGATACCGTTGTAAACCCCGGTGAATGACAAAAAGAGGATTTGAAAAAGAATTAAAGCAACCTTAAGAATTCTTCAATTGTAAGCCCGCACTCTTTTATGATTTTTCTTAACATTCCTTTTGCTATATCGGGATGGTTTGGAATTGTAACTCTTCTATAAGGAGATTCCATACTTCTCAATATTATATGGCTGCCTTTCTGATGGTCAAATTCATATCCAGCCTTTGACAGGGCTTTTATTGTTTTTTCAATCCATCTTCATCCTGCTCGTACATTATTCTGAACTTCATCCTTATCACCTCTTGGAAATTACACTACATTATTATCAGAACAAATCAGCTGATATCTTTCACCGTTTGGAAAATTTATCCCTTGACAGAAGAAAAACCTGCCGGTAATATGTATTAAAGACTTAATACAATAGCTCTTTTAAAATTCATTCAGCTTTCCCCTCTACCCTACGGGGAGAGGGCCAGGGTGAGGGGGGTTCTTGATTATCATCCTGAAACGCTTCTATTTATCCTGAAGGATTCAGAATCCCAGTACCTGAACAACGATGAAATCAATCCTCTCTCATATTTCCTCCCCCTCAGGGGAGGATGAAGGTAAACGCGAATTGACGGAAATTCATCTCACCATCCTTTTAGAGAAAGGAACAAAGAGGATGGTGAAAATTAAACATTAACAGGTGACAACATGTACATCAAAATAAACCCGGACAGCGGCCTGGCGCCCTACCTGCAAATCATCAGGCAAATTAAATACCTCATTGCCTGCGGAGCGTTGAAAGCGGGAGACCAGCTGCCCGCAATCAGGGACCTTGCCATGCAACTTCGGGTAAACCCCAATACCGTCGCCCGGGCTTACAGGGAACTGAGCTACGAGAAAATTATTACAAGCAGCTGGGGCGCCGGTACCTTCATCTCAAAAGAAGTGAAAAAAATCGCCGAATCCGAAAAGAAAAAGATTATTGCCGAAGTCCTCGAACAGGCAATCCACCAGGCGGACAGCCTCGGACTTACTCCCGAAGAAATCACGCAGCTTTTTGCCAATCTGCTGAAAGCACACAAAGGAGACACAAAAAAATGAGAACACTCATCTGGAAGGAATGGCGGGAACAGAGGTTATTCTTCTTCCTTGCCGTGGGGTTGATTATCTTAATCCGGATTGTGCCGGAACTTATACCCCGTCATCCTTCAATAATACTGGACATTAAGCTTTACAAATTATACATGAGTTACTTCGTCCTTCCACTTCTCTTCTCCTTATTACTGGGAGCTATTTCCTTTACCAATGAATTTGCCAGGAATACCAAATCCTTTCTCTTAACCCAACCTGTCAGCACAGCGAGACTTTTCTGGGTAAAATATCTTTCTGGGTTAATTGTTCTTACAACCCTTATTTTTTTCACCCATATTGTTTTCAGCATTCATTACAGAGAGTTCGATTTCTCAGATATCAAAAATATGTGGCCTGCTTTTTACCTGTTTTTCCCCATTCTATATTCTGCCGGCTGTTTCAGTTCCCTGCTTCTGAAAAACGCTCTTCCCGCAATCATCTGCACTCCTTTTCTGCTCTTATTTGGCTTCTTGATTGTATTACCTCTGATTGTCGTCCTGTTTTTAGTCAACCCTTGCATGGCAACCTTCATCCTTTCCGTTTTCTCTATTGTTATTGCCTCATTTCTTATCTTTTCCTTCACCACGTGGCAGAAAGCTATTACCAAGGATGGATCGGCAATCAAAACCGTCCTGGCTATTGCCGGTTTGATTTTACTTTTCTCTCTTGCCTCCCATACTACCGCCAACCTTGTAACCGGATATGCATTAAATAAAACTATAAGGCAGGCAAAGGCAGAAGGTATAAAACTGACGCCGGAAGAAGTAATACCTCCGCCTGTTCCTGATAAAGACAACGCCGCTCTTGTCTACCAGCAGGCATTTGATCTGGCAGAACGTCTGAAGAAGAAATACAGAACAGAATGGGAATATATGCCCTATGAAGGCAAAACCAAAATAGAGGAACTGACTGTAACACAAAAGAAAAACATCAGCAGGATTATGCAAGATCCGGAATTTATAAAGC
>JAKPNC010000217.1 GCA_029548585.1 bacterium
GGCCGGCGTCCTTTAGGGCTTTGCCTCGTGATTTGCTCTCAGCTTCAAAGCGCCTGGGCTCTCAAAGGAATGGGTGTGTACGCGAGCCTGTTTACCACTGTCTCAAAGGAATGGGTAGCCCGGCCTGTGGAACAGTGATCGGTGTGCTGGGGCCGGCGGGCGGAGAGGGGTGCACACACCTCCGGGTGCTTGCACATTTCCTGAAGATGATAGAATCCACGTCATTCAAAACTGAATGGTTCCTGGAGCAGGAAGAAAAAGAGTTGAAAAAAAACGTGCTTTCCTTTATGATAAATAAAGAGTTTGGAACTTTCGGGGAAAACGATTGATCCCTTGATTCTGTTTCCGGTACAGGGCGGAATGGCCAGAGACCCGGGGAAAAGGGAAGCAAAGGAGAGAAACCATGGGAAGGAACGTAGTTCTGGGTGTTTGCGGTTCCATAGCGGCTTACAAGTCCGCCGAGATAGTCAGGGAGCTCAGGAAGAACGGCTGGACGGTCAAGGTGGTGATGACAGCCGCCGCAAGGCAGTTTATCACCCCGCTTACCCTTTCCACCCTTTCCGGGAACCCTGTCTACTGCGAGATGTTCAGCCCGGACGCCCATTCCAGGCCCCGGGAAGACCATATCGCCCTGTCCGAATTTGCCGATGTCATTCTTGTTGCCCCTGCAACGGCCAGCATCATCGGCAAGGCTGCCTGCGGGATATGCGACGATCTTTTGACCTGCACTATCCTTGCCTCCGGTTGCGGGGTGGTCTTTGCCCCGGCGATGAATGACAGGATGTGGAAGAACGGTATTGTCCGGGCAAACGTGGAAAAGCTTGAGGAGTCGGGGTGTCTTTTTGTCGGCCCGGAGGAAGGGGAGCTGGCTTCGGGCAAAACAGGCACGGGAAGGCTTGCCGCCACGGGTAAAATAGTTGCCGCCGCAGAAAGCATGGCGGATTCACACAAGGGGAGAGATAAGAAGAAATGCTGAAAGCCATGGGTTTTGACAATGATAAGTATCTCGAGCAGCAGAGCAGCGAAATTCTCAAGAGGATAGAGAAGTTCCAGGGCAAGCTTTACCTTGAGTTCGGCGGGAAGCTTCTTTACGATTACCATGCCGCCAGGGTCCTGCCCGGTTACGATCCAAACGTTAAGATAAAGCTTCTCAAGCAGCTGAAGGACAAGATAGATATTGTGCTCTGCATATATGCCGGAGACATAGAGAAAGGCCATATAAGGGGGGATTTCGGCATAACCTATGACGTGGATTCTCTCAAGCTGATAGACGGGCTCAGGGAGAACGGGCTCGACATCCTGGCTGTCGTTATCACCAGGTTCGACAACCAGGCAACGGCGCTGAATTTCAAGAAAAGGCTTGAAAACCGCTCCATAAGCGTATACCTGCATTCCGCCACCAAGGGATACCCTACGGAGATTGAAACGATTGTCAGCGAGGAAGGCTACGGAAAGAACAGTTACATCGAGACGCTCAATCCCGTTGTCGTGGTTACCGGCCCTGGTCCCGGAAGCGGTAAGCTTGCCACCTGCCTTTCCCAGCTCTACCACGACCACAAGAGGGGGATCCATTCCGGGTACGCCAAGTTCGAGACATTCCCCGTATGGGATATTCCCCTGAAGCACCCGGTAAACCTTTCATACGAGGCGGCAACCGCGAATATAAACGATTCCAACGTCATTGATCCATACCATCTCAATGCTTACGGCGTAAGCGCGGTCAATTACAACAGGGACGTGGAGATCTTCCCGGTTCTCAAGAGGATAATGGAGAAGATAACCAGCGGCAGGATGCCTTACGCCTCCCCGACGGACATGGGTGTCAACCGTATAGGAGCAGCCATCGTAAACGATGACGTGGTACAGCAGGCTGCCAGGCAGGAGCTCATAAGGAGGTATTTCCGGTACAGGTACGAGTTGATGTTGGGAGTCGGAGAAAAGTGCATAGTGGACAAGATGATCCTCCTTATGGAAGAATGCGGCACCAAGGTCGAGGACCGTACCGTGGTCAAGCCTGCCAGGGAGAAGGCCTCGGAGAAGAGGAAGAGCGGAAGCGAGGTTCCCGGCATAAGCTGCGGGGCGGCCCTTGAACTGAAAGACGGAAGCATAATCACGGGCAAAAATTCGTGCCTGATGAGCGCGGCATCCTCACTGGTGCTCAATGCCATTAAACAGCTTGCGGGTATTCCCGACAACATCCACCTGCTGTCTCCGCATGTGATAGAGAACATATCCAGGATGAAAAGGGACGTGCTTAACCTGAAAAACGAGATACTGGACCTCGCCGAAACCCTCATAGTCCTCAGTTTTTCGGCCGCAACCAATCCCGCCGCAGAGGTTGCCATGGAAAAGCTTGGTGAACTCTCAAGCTGCGATGCCCATTTCACACATATCCCTGTGCCGGGGGACGAGATAGGGCTCAGGAACCTTCAGATATACATAACAACTGACGGGAGCTTTCCTTCCCGCAACCTTGTACTCTGAAGGGGGCGTTCCTTCCTGTTTCCAGGCATGTGCCGTTCACTTTTATATTCGGAGGTTTAAATGGGGCGATTATATTCCCTGATCCCTGTGGAAGTGGAACCTGTTGAAACGAGGTACAGGAGGATATCAACAAAGATACCTGTGCCGGAATCAATCCCCGTGCTTGAAAGGCTCAGGAAATACGAGTCTCGTTCAATGGGGGGCCAGCCGCCCGTGGTCTGGGACCGGGCCGAAGGGGTCTCCGTTTACGACGCTTACGGCAACATGTGGCTCGATTTCAGTTCGGGAGTTCTTGTTGCCAACGCAGGCCACGGGAATAAGCCAGCCGTTGAAGGGATAAGGAAAGAGCTGGAAAAGCCTCTTCTTCATAATTACTGTTTTCCGTCGGAGATAAGGAGCCTTGCCGTTGAGAAGCTTGCCAACCTGTCTCCGAAACCGCTGGATAAGGTTTTTTTGCTGACGACAGGGGCGGAGGCGGTGGAATGCGCCATAAAGCTTGCCCGCACCTGGGGCGGAAAGAAGGGTAAGAAGACCATAGTATCTTTTGAAGGCAGTTTCCACGGAAGGACGCTCGGCGCACAGATGGCCGGCGGAATTCCCGGTCAGAAGGAATGGGCAGATTTTGCAGGTCTCTCCGTCATACATGTTCCTTTTCCGGGGGAACCGAGGTGCCCTGACAGGAGCTTTGCCCTTTTTGAA
Organism: bacterium; assembly: GCA_029548585.1. Taxonomy (GTDB): domain Bacteria; phylum Ratteibacteria; class UBA8468; order B48-G9; family JAFGKM01; genus JALNXB01. Next base: position 3,184 of record JAKPNC010000217.1, read on the forward strand.
AGTACCCTTGAAAAATCCGGGGTCTCCACGGGAGAGGTCTGCGCCGTCATTTCTGAGACGTACCAGGGAGTAAGCGCGGCGCTCATGCCGCGGGATTATGCCGTCAGCCTCAGGGCGTGGTGCGACAGGCACGGAGCCCTTCTGATATTCGATGAGATACAGGCCGGGTTTGGCAGGACGGGCAGGATGTTCGGCTTCATGCATTACGGCATCATTCCCGATCTCTTCTGCCTGGGCAAGGGGATATCAGGTTCCCTGCCCCTCTCGGCAGTGGTGGGCCGGCCTGAAATCATGGACCAGTACGGGCCCGGGGAGATGACCAGCACCCATACGGGCAACCCTCTTTCCTGCGCGGCTTTTCTCGGAAGTATCAGGGAGATAGAGGAGAACGGGCTTGTGGAGAACGCCAGGGCCATGGGCAGGGTTTTCAAAGAGGAGCTTGAGAGGATATGCGGCGGGTGTCCGCTTGTGCAGTTTCTTTGCGGCGAAGGGCTTGTCTGGGGAATCCAGATAGGAAGAAAAGGCACGGACGCGCCGGATCCCGATACGGCTTTCAGGCTGGTGGAGAGGTGCATGCAGAAAGGGCTCCTTTTTTTCTCACCCGTTGGGATAGGGGGAGGAACCGTGAAGGTTAATCCTCCTCTTTCAATTACCCGCGAGGCCGTCCTGGAAGGCTGCGGGGTCATCGGGGAAGTGCTCGGGGAGGTATGCCGGTAAGAATGGCCTCGTTCATCCTTTTTTCCCCCTGGGATGTCTCTGCCCGGTTTGAATATCTGAAGGGTATAAAAGATGAGGTTCCCGGGAAAAGAGTGTCAGTGCGGCGCGAAATGAAGTCTTGAGAATGATACAGGAAGGAGAAATGTCATGATAAAACTCGGGGTCATAGGGGCGGGCAGGTTTGGGACCAATATTCTTAATGCCTTTTCGCAGCTTGAAAGAGAAGGATTGTGCGAACTTTCTGCCATCTGCGATTCCGAACGGCAGGTGCTCGAAGCCCAG
>JAKPNC010000229.1 GCA_029548585.1 bacterium
CGATTTCCTTTATATTGTGCAGAAACCAGGGATCTATTTTTGAGAGCCGGTAGATCTCATCGACAGAAAAGCCTGCAAGCATTGCATACCTCACGTAGAAGATCCTGTCGTCGGCGGCAACCGATACTTTTTCCCTTATAAGCTCCTTCTCCTCATCAGTGAACTTGTGGAAGGCGTTCCACCGGTCTTTTCCGTCGGAGCCCAGCCCGTGTCTGCCTATTTCAAGGGATCTTATGCCTTTCTGGAGGGCCTCCCGGAAATTCCTTCCTATGGACATCGATTCTCCAACAGCCTTCATTGAAGTTCCCAGGGTTTTATCAGCTGAAGAAAACTTTTCGAAGGTAAACCTCGGGATCTTGAAAACGCAGTAATCAATCGTAGGTTCGTAGAAACAACTCGTCTTCCCGACAAGGTGGTTGACAACCTCCGAAAGGGTAAAACCGACAGCCAGTTTCGAGGTAACCCTTGCGATAGGGAAACCGGTTGCCTTTGAAGCCAGGGCCGAACTTCTCGAGACCCTCGGATTGACCTCTATTATAACGACTTCTCCGTCCTGCGGGTTGACCGCGTACTGTATGTTTGCGCCTCCAACCACGCCTATCTTCCTTATGATCCTCTTTGAGAAGTCAACAAGCCTCTCGTATTCTGACCTGCTCAGGGTCTGCGCCGGAGCCACAACAATGCTGTCGCCGGTATGGACTCCCATGGGATCGACATTTTCCATGGAGGTTATCATTATGACATCGTCCCTGCAGTCTCTCATGACCTCGAACTCTATCTCTTTCCATCCCAGCACCGACTGCTCCATGAGGACCTCGTTTATGGGGCTTGTATCAAGGCCGTACTCGAGCTTCTTTTCAAGCTCCTCCATATTATAGGCAATGGAGCCGCCCGTACCTCCGAGGGTGTATGCAGGTCTCAGGATAAGGGGAAAACCGAGTTTTTTAGCAATCTCCATGCCTTCTTCAAAATCATACACAAGAACGCTCTCAGGCACCTTGATGCCAATCTCGAGCATGGCGTTCTTGAAAAGCTCCCTGTCTTCGGCTATGGCTATCGTGCTTATGTCTGCACCGATAACCTTCACTCCGTACTTTTCGAAGACGCCTTCCTTCCCGAGAAAGGTGGCAAGGTTTAACCCGGTCTGACCTCCGAGAGTCGGCAGGAGGGCGTCCGGCCTCTCCTTCTCGATGATCTTTTTCAGCATATCCACGGTAAGGGGCTCGAGGTAAGTTCGTTCCGCCATCTCGGGATCCGTCATTATCGTCGCAGGATTGCTGTTTACCAGCACGACCTTGTATCCTTCTTCCCTGAGGGCTTTGCAGGCCTGGGATCCTGAATAATCGAACTCGCAGGCCTGTCCAATCACTATAGGGCCGGAACCTATTATCATTATCTTTTCTATATCTTTTCTTCCTGGCATTTTATTCCTTTATCAGTGAGAAAAAGGCTTCAAAATGTTTTTCCTGTGGAATAAAGCTGACCGACATTGCCTTCATTTCGTGATCGTAGAGGCCTTCCGGCGTCCCATCGTTCAGGTGGGAGTATTTCAACGTTTTACCGGGCAGGCTTTTCTTTTCGAGAACGAGGGAATGCATCTGCTCGGTAATGAAGCATTTCCCGGTTTCAATATCCACCACGGGATGGTTCACCCCGTAATGGTTGACCATGCTGACTGAGACAGAAGATCCAAGAAGCCTTCCGACCACGAGGTGCCCGAGCCCTGCGCCGAAAACCGGCATCTTGCCCGCGAACCTTTCAGAAATGCCGCATGCATCCTCTAAAAGAGCCATGGAGTCCGGCCCGGAGCTGATATACAGGCCATCGGCCCTGGATATGTCATCTTCGGCTCCGGGGGATGAAAGATTCACAACAATAAGACTCATCCCGGATCCTGAGAGCCATTTCATTTCGCTCTTTTTCAGTCCGAGATTTATGACCGCTATGACCTTTCCCCTGAGATCTTCCTGTACCGCAGGGACTTCCGGCAGACAGGCAGGCGGCAGCACATACCCGGAAGAAAGAACGCTTCCATTTATTGCCTCCGTCATTTTTCTGTCATCATGCTCCCCGTTCGAAAGCAGGCCCCGGATACCCGGCTTTTCCCTGAGCATGGCCGTGATATGCTGGGTATCCGCCCCGTATAAAACCGGCATGCCCCTGCCCTCGATAAATTCCGCGAGAGATAAGTCGGCCCTGAAATTACTGTAAACGGAACTTGATTCAGATATAACAAGGCCCGACGGGTAAAGCATGTCGGTTTCCGTGTCCTGGTAACTTATGCCGTAATTCCCGATGAGGGGATAGGAAAGGCATACGATCTTATCCCGGTATTCCGGGCATGTAAGGATCTACTCGTATCCCACCACCCTGGTGTCGAATATGACCCTGCCGGTCTTTCCGGTACATGGGCCGGAAAACATTCTCCCGGCAGATGTTTCGCCGTTTTCAAGGATAATTTTACTTTTCATGGTTCTCCACCATTTTCCCTGTGAAACATGACAGGCAGAGTTTTTCTGCCGGCATTCCAATGGCCGAAACGAAATCCTCCAGGGTATTATACCTGAGAGTGTCGGCCCCTATCCTCCTGAGGATCTCGTTAACGGTATACTTCGTGGCGGCAAGCTCATCGTATGATCTGATTGAAATACCGTAAAAACATGGCGCTATAAGGGGCGGGCAGGCAATCCTGACATGGACTTCCCTGGCCCCGGCATCCTTAAGCTCTCTTACCTTGAACTTGATCTGGGTTCCCCTGACTATAGAATCGTCGCAGAGTATTATCCTCTTGCCTTTAACGCTATACTTTATAACTGAAAGCTTTATCCTGGCCTCCTCCTCCCGGCTCTCCTGGGTAAGGGGAGTATAGCTCCTGCTGGCAAACCGGTCTATGAGAAAAGCCTCTTCGTACCTGATCCCGGACTCCTTGTGGTAGCCAAGGGCGCATCCTATGCCTGAAAAGGGCACCGGCGCCACTATATCGGCTGATATGTCCCCGTCTTTCAGCGCAAGCCTGCTTCCGAAATTCTCCCTTGCCTCCATAACAGGAATACCTTCGATGACGGAATCCACTGATGCTATGTATGCCCACTCGAAGGCGCAGAATGAAGGTTTGCATGTCCCGCATTCCCCCACGGTCCTGATGCCGCAATTGTCTATGAAAACGATCTCACCGGGGCGGACATCCCTGATTATCTCCAGGTTCAGGAGATCGAAAGGTCTTGACTCGGAAGAAACGGCAAAGCGCCTGCCGTTTTTCCCGAGGATGAGGGGTTTAAACCCCCTCGGATCCCTCGCTGCGTATATCCCTTCCCTGGAAAGGATGACAAGACTGTAAGAACCTCTTATCTTCCTTCCCAGGCTCGATATGCCGGAAACAAAATCCTTCTCGCATGATATTATCTTGCCCAGAAGCTCGGTGTCGTTTTCGGTGCTGAATGAATGGCCGCACTCCTTGAGCTCTTCCCTGAGCTGGACGCTGTTTGCAATATTTCCGCTGAAGGCTATTGCAAACTTGCCCATCCTTGATATCAATACCATGGGCTGAGGCTCCTTGAGACTTGTATGGCCTATCCCGTAAATCCCCCCGGAAGGCTTAAGGTCTTCAGGCGTAAAAGTGTGCCTTACAAATCCCTTGTGGGTTACAGCCTTTATATCTCCGTCTTCCCTGGTCAGAGCCATGCCGCAAAACCTCTGCCCCCTGTGCTGCAGCTTAAAAATACTGTAGTATATCTCCTCAGCGATCTTCGCGCTGCAGGAGGAATAAAGCCCGAAAATACCGCAGTTCTCCTCGAGAAAAAGGTCTTTTTCCATTTAATTTTCCCAAATTAGATATATTCTATTGTACTGGGCGGCTTGGGAGTGACGTCGTAAAGCACTTTGACAACCCCAGGCACCTCCGCAAGTATCCGGTCCCTTATCTTTTCAAGCTTTGTCCAGGGTATCTTGAACGGGACGGCAGTCATGGCATCCTTTGATTCAACGGCCCTTATCGCAATTATGTCGCCGTATATCCTCTTGCCGCCTATGTTTCCCGTCGCCCTGTCGTTAAAAAGGACTGCGAGAACCTGGAAAACGGACTGTTCCTTTATCATGTCCTCAACTATGGCTGTTGCAATCCTGACCTTCTCGACCTTCTCCGGCACCACCTCTCCAATAATCCTGGTGGCAAGGGCCGGACCGGGAAAAGGCCTCCTTTCGTAAACTTTTTTGGGAAGGCCCAGCTGTTTCGCAACAAGCCTGACCTGCGGTTTAAAAAGTTCCTTGAGAGGCTCAAGTATCCTCAGCCCGTAATTGGCCGGGTTGATTCCTATCTGGGAAAGAACATTATGCTGGGTCTTGATTCCCTTCTGGGTTTCGACAATGTCAGCCGCAATCGTACCCTGTATAAGAAACTCCGCCGAATAGCTTTTTATAGCCTGCCTGAGTGTCTTGTAAAAAACGTCCCTGAAGGCTATCCTTTTTTCTTCAGGATCTGTCTTCCCTTTGAGGGATTCGAAGAACTTCTCCTTGACGTCCCATACCTGCAGTTCAACTCCCATCTTTGCAAAAAAGCTGTTGACTTCCTCTGTCTCGCCCTGCCTCATGAGCCCGTTGTCCAGGTAAAGAACAATAAGCCTTTCTTTGATAGCCTTGAAAGCCAGGGTTGCGCAGACCATGCTGTCTACCCCGCCGGACGTTGCTACGAGGACCTTCTTATCTTCAGTCTTCTTCTCCAGTTCTATTGTTTTCTCATTCACGAATTTTACAGGTCCGAATGACATAAGTAACCTCCTTTGCCATGAAAAAGCGTATTTTCATTACCGTAAAAGGCGGCATGGCTGCTTTCAACTGCTCCCTCCCGGGAGCCTGAACGCCCCATGCTTTGCAAATCGTGTTTTTTCATGATGAGCATCTAACTCAAATATGGAATAATGCGGTTTTGGAAGATTTAAAATTTTAACACAGAAAGCATCCTTGTGTCAAAATCTTCTTTTTCGTAAGGATTGAGGAGAACTCCCGATATGTCCGCATAGCATAAAGGGAGACCCGGGTTCATTTTTTCAAGCTTCACGTAATCTTTTTCGGTAGTGACGATAAGGCTGGCACCCTTTCTTTGAAATTCCTTACGGATCCTTTCAATATCCCCGGCCGTGTATCTGAAATGATCGGGGTAGGAGACTGCATTGAGGACCGCAGGATTAAACCTGTCAAGAAGGGTAAAAAAACTTTCGGGATTCCCTATCCCCGCGACAGCCATTATTTCCTTTCCTGATATTGCCTCCGGAGGAAGGGATGATTTTCCATCCTTGAGGCCGTTTATCCTGTAATCCATGACGAATACCGGCTTCCCGAACCTTTTCAATTTAAAGGCAAGCCGGTCAAGCTTCTTCCTGCAAACCATGTACGGATGGGAGATAACGAAAATATCTGCCCTGCGGGCGAAAGAGATCGGCTCCCTGAGGAGCCCGGAAGGAAGCAGAAGCCGGTTGTCAAAAGGGTTGGATGCGTCAACGGTCACTATGTCGAGATCCCTGCCCGTCTCATAGTTCTGGAAGCCGTCGTCTATCACCCCGGCGGTCACACGCCCGCCTGTTTTCGATGGAAGAGCGCGGAGACTCTCTCCCTTCTTGAGGACAATCCCTGCGCGCGGAAGTCGGGATCCCATCATTTCAATCTCGTCGAACCTGTCAGAAAGCCCCCTCCTTCTTTCCCCGTCTTGTGCCGCAGAGGATATGACTACCACTTTGAAACCGAGGGATTCAAGCCTTGAGGCCACATGTATGACCAGTGGAGTCTTGCCCGTGCCTCCGGCAAGGATATTCCCTATACTGAAAACGGGAAAAGGGAAGTGCTCCGGACGTGAAAACGTCCTCTTAATAACAACCGCCATAAGGTAAAAGAGGGAAAACGGCATAAGGAACGCGGCAAGAATCGCTGCATAAGGAGATTTTCTCCCGAGGACTACATTCCTGAAGAAGAAATCAAAAAAGGGATTGAGTATCCTTACCCTTGCCTGCTTCAGCCGGGATCCCGATCTTCCCGAATTCTCCGTCATAGCCTGGCCTTATCTCGATTGCGCCTTTCCTCATCCTTCCGATGAGATAGAGCAGATCGTCGTCGATCCTGCCTTTAAGGTCGTCCAAAGGCGACTCGAGAAGTATGTTGAGTTCACTGCCTGCGCATCGCAGTACGTCGGCAAGCCTGTTCCTTACGGCTATCGAATCGGCCGGTTTGTCCATGGAAAGGCCCATGAGCTGCGAAAGCGGGAGAACCTTCCTGAAAGGTATGCTGTACCTGTGCCTTTCCCCGCGCTTCCTGTCCGATAGCTGCCTGATCCTGTGGAGAACTCCCACGGTCAGCTTCTTCCCGCATACAGGGCAGATATTTCCGTTCTTCTCCGATTCTTCGGGTGACAGGCATATATCGCAGTTCCGGTGGCCGTCGTAATGGTATTTGCCCTCTTCAGGGAAATACTCTACGGTATAAAGAAAGCTGTTTCCGTTCTTATATTTCAGAATGCTCCTCAATTCCCCGAAGCTGAAAGGCCTGTCGAAAACATTCGCCTCCCTGCCTATTTTTGAAGGCGAATGGGCATCCGAATTTGATATGAACGCGAAACGGTCGAGAGCCGAAACCATCCAGTTCATCGACGGATCGCTGCTCAGTCCGGTCTCGAGGGCGAAGATCTCTCCCGACATCTCCTCGAAACATTCCTCAATGGCATCGAACCCCGAGTTCGAACCGAAGAGAGAAAAATGAGGCGTCCATATGTGGGCAGGTACCACGAAACCCTTTTCGTCCGAATCATTTACGATCCTGACAAGATCCTTTGCGTCAATGTGCAATATAGGCCTGCCGTCGCTGTTAAGGTCGGCGTACCTTTCAAGCACCCTGTTCAGCCTTGCGGCATTCTCGAGGGAAGAAATGAAAATGATGTTGTGAATCTTCCTGTTCTTTCCCTTTTTTTCATAAATGTGGCAAACCTCCGTCGTGAGTATGAAGTCAGTTCCGCCGAAGGTATATATACCCTGCCGGTCAGTTTCAGATAACTTCTCCCGGAGTTCGTGGTACCACTGGAAATGGGTAAAATCAGCCGAGCCGAGCAGGTGGACACCTTTGTAGGAGGCCCATTTTGCAAGCTCGTCGAGATGCATGTCCCTGCTGGTTGCCCTGCTGAACCTCGAATGAATGTGAAAATCAGCAATATACACGATAAACCCTTTCCGACAGCCGGCAATTTTCAATTGCTTTTATGACGGCTTATCCTGCCATGCCGCCCTTTCATTTTCTCAACCTCCGCACCGAACTTTTCCATGAGAACCTTTTTAAGTTCATCGAGAGATTGTGAAATAACCTTGGTTCCCGAGAAGACAGGCATGAAATTGGTGTCGCCGTTCCACCTGGGCACGACGTGAAAATGCATGTGGTCTTCAAGGCCTGCTCCCGCCGCCTTCCCGAAATTGAGGCCGACGTTGAAACCCTCCGCTTTAAACTTCCTTCTGAGAAAACCCATGGCTGCCTTGACAATCAAAAGGCATTCCGACTCTTCGTCGGGAGACAGACTGTCAAGGCTCTTTACGTGCCTGTTTGGGACCACCATCAAATGTCCGTTGTTGTAGGGATAAAGGTTGAGAATGGCAAAAGCATGCCTGCCCCTGTAAAAGACAAGGTTCTCCCCCCCATCTGATCTGAGGGCGGCGCAGAGGAAACACCCTTTCTTCCGGACGCCGCCCACGTAACCGATGCGCCATGGCGCCCAAATTATATTTCTTTTTTCATTTCCCATTTTTTTCTTCTCCCGTTACGGACGTGAGAATATCTTCTTTCTTATCCTTCATGTACCTTGTCAGCGGCCTCTTTTTGTTTTCTATAAGTCCTTCCATCACCATGTTTTCGAGGTAATCCTTTACAAGGCCGACAATTCTGCCGGTCCCGAGGCCGAAGATCTCCATTATCCGATGGCCGTCAACGGCAAGCCTGAAAGAGGAAAGCCTGTCTTTCCTGTTAAGCTCCAGTGCCCTTCTTTCAAGAGCTTCCAGCTGTCCGACCGCTATGGCTATCCTTCCGGCATTGCTGCTCGTGATATCGGCCTTGGCAAGGGTAAAAAGCGGCTTCAGGTTTTTGCCGGTCTCCTTTACAAACCTGCGCAGGGCGCTGTCGGTAGGATTCTCTTTCGCAAGAAGGTGCGGCCTCAGGTGGTACCTTATGAGAAACCCCATGTACCTTGAATGTTCTTCCGAGATCCTTAGCCTCCTGCAAATATTGTAGGTCATCCTTTCTCCCACAAACTCGTGCCTGTGGAAGCTCACCTTCCCTCTCTCCTCCCTGTAAGTTTTCGGCTTGCCGATATCATGAAGGAGAGCCGCCATCTTAAGGTATGAATTCCTGGTATGCAGGCTTACATTGTCCATCACCTTCAGGGTATGAGGAAAAAGCTCCTTGCAGTTTTCGGAAGACTGGCTTTTAAGGGCGTGGACCTCAGGGAGAATCGTTTCCAGGACTCCAACCGAGTCCATCAGAAGGAGTCCCCTGGAGGGCACCCTCATTTCTAAAATCTTCACCAGTTCGTCTGCAATCCTCTCGCTGCTGACGATCCTCAGCCTGTGAACGTTCTTCCTCATCCCTTCCATCGTGGCATCTTCGACCGTAAAATTAAGCCTTGATGCAAATCTTATGCCCCTCAGGATTCTCAAGGGATCGTCGTAGAATGTAATGGAAGGCTCCACAGGAGTCCTGAGTATACCGTTGCGGAGATCCTGCCTGCCGGAAAAGTAATCCAGTCTCTCGCCGGTAAGGAGGCTCTCGGCCATGGCGTTTATCGTGAAATCCCTTCTCGAACAATCCTCCATGATTGTAGCCTTCTCAACGAAGGGTTTTCTCGAATCATCGGGGTAGCTCTCTTTCCTGGCTGTTGCAAATTCCGTTTTCACTCCCCCGGTTTCAACCATTGCCGTTCCGAACCTGCCGTAAAAAACCGGGGCAGGAAGTCCGTATTCCGCGGAAAACCCCCGTGCAAAGGAGAGAGCGTCGCTCTCCATTACAACATCGATGTCCCTGCTTTTCTTCCTTAGCATCCGGTCCCTTATGAAACCTCCAACCAGGTATACCTGCAAGTTTTTTTTCCGGGCGTAACGGCCGAGCATGTCCAGGATTTCATCCGGATCGCATCCCTTATTTTTCATTTTTCAAGTCCCACCTTCATCCCGTCTATTTCAGACAAATATATGGCTGTTCCCCTGATGAGCCTGGCCAGGGGCTTCTTGCTCAGGGAATCGAGAGCGACAACCAGGCTTTTCTGCAGGATAAAATTCTTTCCTGATTTCACGTATCCCTCGTTTCTGCCGGTTATAATTGCGCCTATGTAACCATTTTCGGATTTAAAAAGCCTTGCCAGGGCAGGCATGGAGGAAAATGATCCGAAATTCCCGGAAACCGTGCATGTCCTGTACCTGCGGGAGACTAAAAGTTCGTCCCTGAGCCTGAGGGACCTCACATCAACGGCCCTTTCTCCCATGAATCCGTCCCTCCGCTTTATCCACTTCACCTGTCCTTCACCTGTTGTATACATCCCCTTACCACCGGTCTAAAAGAAAAAAAATTCATGCATGCCCTGTATGAAATGTCTTCAGCAAACCTTTTCAGCATGAAGCTCCTGTCCTGACATGAATCCTGAAAGATGAGAAATGGGAAGGACAAAACCTTATCCCGGACTTCTTTCCCTTCCGCTCCATATACTCTTTTTTCAAGGAGTACTATGGTCCCGGGGATTTGATTGTCTCCGGCATCCCTGAGATAAAGCATTCTATGAGAACGGGATTTCTTGAAAAGAAAGCCTTCCCTGATAAAAGGGAGAGTCCCGTATTCCATTTCAATGACATAAAGTTTACCTTACTTGACATTATAGTACAAATAAAATAAAATAGATGAACGAAAAGCGTAAGGAGGTATCTTTTAGATGAAAAGTGAATTGATTGCTCTTCTCAACTACTGGGAAAAAGAGAAAGGGATCGACAGGAGTTTCCTCATAAGCGCCCTTGAGAACGGGCTCCTGACGGTTTACCGGAAAAAAGCCGGGCTGGACAACGCCGTCAGCATAAAGATTGATCCCGAATCAGGCGACATGCTCTTCCTTAACGAAGCGGGAGAACAGATACCTCCTCCCATCTTCCAGTGGCAGAGGATAGCCGCCCAGACTGCAAGGCAGGTTATTATCCAGAAGCTGAGGGAAGCCGAAAAGAATACCATATACCACGAGTTCAAGCAGGAAGAGGGAACCATAATCAGCGGCAAGGTAGAGAGATTCGAGGATAATAACATAGTTATATCCCTCAACAAAACAGAGGCCCTCCTTCCTCAGCATCACAGGCTTTTCAACGATCATTTCAAGAGGGGCGACCACCTGAAAGCCTATCTTCTTGAGGTCAGGAAACCAAACAAGGGTTACTACCAGCTGATAGTATCGAGAACCCACCCGGAGTTTGTCAGGAAACTTATAGAGCTCGAGATTCCCGAGATACAGGAAGGTATAATAACGGTCAAGGAAGTGGCAAGGTTTCCGGGGGACCTGACAAAGATAGCCGTTCACAGCAGCGAAAAAAATATAGATCCCGTCGGAACATGTATCGGAGACAAGGCGATAAGGATAAAGAATATAACCAGGGAACTCAACGGTGAAAAGATTGAGATTATCCTCTGGAGCGAAAAGACGGAAAAATTCATTGTTAATTCGCTTAGTCCGGCTGTCTGCAAGAAAGTGATCCTTAACGAGGCCAGGAAAATAGCATCGGTGATAGTTGAAGATGCCCAGATTTTCCTTGCCATAGGAAAGAAGGGACAAAATGTCAGGCTTGCTTCAAAACTTACAGGCTGGGACATAAGGGCTTTCAGGGAGTCTGAATACAACAGCGACAGGCGGCCCGCAACCATGGCCGTTGATGGGATTGACGAAAAAACGGCTACCGAGCTTGCAAAGTACGGTTTCAGCTCCATATTATCCATAGCTGAAGCAGACATCGAGTCTTTGAAAAAAGTGTCAGGAATAGACGATGAAAAAGCCATGGAGCTGATAGATAAGGCAAAAAAGCACATGGCAAAGCAAGATAAGGGAGAAAATGAGAGTATACCAGATAGCAAAAAAGTATGACAGGGAAACCAGGGAGATCCTGGATATCCTTCAGAAGGCGGGTATAAGCAACAAGAAAAATGTAAGCGGACTGTCGGAGGAAGAAGAGAAGATAATCGCATCTCACTTTTCGAAGACGCGGAAACCTGAGCCGGCGCCTGTTAAAAAAACAAAACCTGCCGGGAAGGAAGAGCCGGAAAAGAAAGAACCCGCCAGGAAGAAAGAAGGACCGCATAAAAAGGAAGAGCCGGAAAAGAAGAAACCCGGAAAATCCAGGTCTCTTCCAGAGGAGACAAAAAAAGCTGAGGCTCCTGCTGTCAAAAAACCGGCACAAGCGGCTGAACCCGCCAAGGAGCCGGAAAAGAAGAAAGAAGAAGCGAAGCCTCCGGTAAAGAAGGTTGAAATAGAGGGAACTGAAAATATACGGATTCTTGCAGATAAACTTAAGGTCAATCCCACTGATATCATCAAACGCCTCTTTTCAATGGGGCTTATTGCAAACATCAACCAGTCCCCGGGAAGAGAAACGATAAAGGACATATGCAGCTTCTTCGGATACACCGCGGAAATAGTAAAGGCCGGAACTCCGGCTCCGGAAGCTCCCGTTGAAACTGCCGTCCTGGTTCCAAGGTCTCCCGTCGTTACCCTTATGGGCCACGTAGACCACGGCAAAACCACCATTCTCGACGCGATCAGAAAGAGCAGCATCGCCGACAAGGAATTCGGACAGATAACCCAGAAAATAGGCGCTTATAAGATAAAGCTTCCCCAGGGTTCCATCGTCTTCCTCGACACTCCCGGCCACGAGGCTTTTACAGCCATGAGGGCCAGGGGAGCGCTTGTTACAGATATTGTCATCCTGGTAGTTGCAGCCGACGACGGGATCAAGCCGCAGACCATAGAGGCCATAAACCACGCGAAATCTGCCAAGGTCCCGATACTGGTTGCCCTTAACAAGGTTGACAAGCCCAACATAAATATTGACAGGGTAAAGAAACAGCTTGCTGAACACGGGCTTTCCCCGGAAGATTGGGGAGGGGATACCGTTGTGGTCAATGTTGCCGCAATAAACGGAAGCGGAATCAAGGAACTTCTCGATATGGTCCTCCTCATGGGAGAAATGCTGGAATTGAAAGCCGACGCAACGGGTAAAGCCGAAGGCACCGTTATAGAATCTTTCATGGACAAGGCGAAGGGACCCATTACGACCGTCCTTATCCAGAAGGGCGAGATTAAACCGGGAGACGCCTTCATCGTAGGCAAAACTTTCGGCAAGGTAAGGGCGATGATGGACGACTGGAACAATAAACTTTCCGTTGCAGGGCCTTCAACCCCTGTTGAAATACTCGGCACACAGGATATAACGAGCCCCGGAGACAGGTTCAGGGTCATGGAATCTGAAAAGGAAGCCAGGAAAAAATCGGAAGAAATCAGGACGGGAACAGCCGGGAAGGTCTCAGAGATTAAGAAGATCACCCTCGAGGATCTATATGCCGAAATACAGAAGGGCGCGATACAGGAGATAAGGCTCATAATTAAAACGGATTACGTTGGCTCCATCGAGGCTATCAAGGACGTTATATCAAAGATCCCGGCCAGTGAGATAAAGATCTCCATACTCCATTCCGAGGCCGGCCCCATATCCGAATCCGATATACTTCTTGCTTCTGCTTCAAACGCGATAGTGATAGGATTCAACGTGCCCCTTACAAAAAACGTGGAGGATATCGCCCGCTCGGAAAAAGTAGAAGTCAGGACTTACAAGATAATATATGACCTGGCAGAGGACATGAAGAATGCCGTCGAAGGCATGCTCCAGCCCGAGGAGAAGGAAGTCGTGGTAGGCCAGGCGCTTATAAAACAGGTCTTCCGGCTTTCTGACAATTCCGCCGTTGCCGGATGCATTGTGACGGAAGGAAAGATAGTCAGAAATTCCCCGGCACGGATAATAAGGGGCGGTTCGGTGATAATTGAAGGCAAGATAACAAGCCTGAAGAGGTTCAAGGAGAATGTCAGGGAAGTGAAATTGAACACCGAATGCGGAATAGGGATGGATAATTTCAACAACTTCGAGGAGCGGGACGTCATACAGTCATTCATGAACGTCAAGGTCTCAAAGAAACTGTAGCCCGGAGAAGAGGATGGAAGACTGTATTTTCTGCAAGATGGTTAAGGGGGAAATCCCCTGCAGGAAGGTTTACGAAGACACCGGTTTTCTCGCCTTTTTGGACATCAATCCCCAGGCGCCCGTCCATGTGCTGGTCATACCCAAGAAACACGTGGCGCGCCTGTCTGAAACCGGGGACAGAGAACTCCTCGGTTCCCTTCTTTCCATTGCCTCCGCCATAGCGGAAAGGGAAAACATCTCGGGAAAAGGTTACAGGATAGTAATAAACACCGGCAGAGAGGCCGGGCAGACGGTAGACCACATACACCTGCACCTTCTTGGCGGAAGAAAAATGAACTGGCCCCCAGGTTAGCACTTTCAGGGGGAATTTTATCCATGGTCAGAAAAATCAGGATTGGAAACATAGAGATAGGGACGGGGATCTTCTGCCTCATGGCGGGCCCCTGCGTCATAGAGGATGAAAAAACTCTTCTCAGGAGCGCGGAATTTCTAAAGAGGATATGCTCCGATGAATCGGTTCCTCTCATCTTCAAATCATCTTTCGACAAGGCCAACAGGACATCCATCGGCTCATACAGAGGTCCGGGCATGGAGAAAGGACTCGAGATGCTGATGAAGGTTAAAGAGACTTTCGGAATACCGGTTGTCACAGATATACACTCTTCAAGCCAGGTAAAACCCGTCAGCAGGGTTGCTGACATAATACAGGTACCTGCCTTCCTCTGCCGGCAGACTGATCTCCTTGTTGAAAGCGGCATGTCGGGCAAGCCTGTGAACATAAAGAAAGGGCAGTTTCTTTCACCGTGGGATGCGAAAAATATGATAGAGAAGGTCGTCTCCACGGGTAACAGGAATGTCATAATCACCGAGAGAGGAACAACCTTCGGATATAACAACCTTGTAACGGATTTCAGATCCCTGCCCATCATGAGAAGCTTCGGGTATCCCGTTTTCTACGACGCAACCCACAGCGTTCAGGAACCTGGAAAACTCGGGGGTGCTTCCGGAGGAAACAGGGAATATGTGCCGTTTCTTGCAAAGGCGGCGGTTGCGGTCGGGTGCGACGGGCTTTTCATGGAAGTCCACCCTGAGCCCGAAAAGGCGCTTTCAGACGGGCCCAACATGCTAAGGCTTTCTGATGTAAAAAAGCTTCTCCGACAGCTGAAAGAGATACATTATGCTTCCAGAAAATAAAAAACTTGATCTTCTTGAACACGGACGCAGGGTGATAGAAATCGAGCGGGAGAACCTGGAAAACCTGGCCACCAGGCTCGGGGATACCTTTATCTGCGCCGTCCGGCAGATATGCGAGAGCAGCGGCAAGGTCATAATAACAGGAATAGGAAAGAGCGGGATAATCGGCAGAAAAATTGCTGCCACCCTTGCCAGCATAGGGACGCCTTCCCTCTTCCTTCATCCGGGCGAAGCCGTGCACGGGGACCTGGGAATGGTCTCTAAAAACGACACCGTAATAATAATTTCCAACAGCGGTGAAACTGAAGAAATAATCAGGATAATGCCTTCCATTAAAAAGATAGGAGCAAGGATAATATCCTTCACCTGCTCGGAATCATCCTGCATCGGCTCCCAGAGCGATATAGCGATAGCCACCGGCAAGATAGAGGAAGCGGACAGCTTCGGCATAATACCCACTTCAAGCACCACCTGCGCGCTTGTTCTCGGGGACGCACTCGCCCTTGCCCTGATGGCTGCAAAGGGAATTCAGAAGGAAGAATTTGCATTTTACCACCCCGGTGGAAATCTCGGCAAAAGGCTCATGCTCAAGGTCAGGGACGTCATGCAGACAGGAGAACTCATTCCCATTGTTGGCATGGACTCATCACTCAGGGAAGCGATAGAGGAAATAAATTCCAAGAATACCGGACTGACCCTCGTGGCGGACGGCAGGGGAGTCGTCAGGGGCATCCTCACGGACGGTGACATAAGAAGGCACCTTCACAACAACCCTGACATAACCAAAAGCCTGACCCGGGACTGCATGACCGGCAACCCCATGACCATAGACGAGAACAGCCTTGCCATAAAGGCCCTTTCCATGATGGAGGAAAAAGAGATTACGTGCCTGGTTATCCTCAACTCCGACAAAACGGCAAGGGGAATTGTTCACCTTCACGACTTACTTGGAAAAAAGGATTTCAAGGCCGAATACTGACCGGGCAGCCCAATGAAACAGGGTATAGAAAAAATCAGGTTTTTTGTTTCCGACATTGACGGGGTTCTCACCGACGGAAAGGTCTTCTACCAGGGCAGCTCCCTGCAGAGGTTTTTCTGCATAAAGGACGGCGTGGCGTTCAGACTCCTCAAGATTGCCGGAATCAAAACCGTGCTTGTCAGCGGCAGAAAATCGAAGGCAACGGCAGCGAGATTCGGAGAGCTCGGCCTCGACTTTTACTACGAGGGAATAGACGACAAGGTCTCCCTGATGGTGAAATTCCTATCTGAAAACGGCGGATCCTGGGAAGAAATCTCTTACATGGGAGACGACCTGCCGGACCTGCCGGTGATTCAGAAATCAGGGATATCCTTCGCCCCGGGGGACGCCTCGGAAGAAGTACGCAGGGCTGCCGATTACGTATGCGCCAAAAACGGTGGAGAAGGAGCTTTCAGGGAAGCCGCGGAATTCATACTCAAGGAGCAGAAAAAATGGGAAGAAACCTTAAGAAAATTCTTTTCATCCTGACAATCGTTTTCCTTGCCTACGGTTGTTCGCCGAAGAAGGACGAACCCAGGGAAGAAAGCGTACAGGAGAACGTTGGAAAATTCACGCTCAGGCAGTTTGCCGAAAAAACGAGCTTTGTGCTTTCAGGGGAATCTGCAGAAATATCACAGTCCGGAAAATCTCCTTCCGTGAAAAGCCCATCCCTTTCCCTCAAGACATCTTCCGAGATGATAGAGATAACGACGGGCAAGACAGGGAAAGGGCAGTTCGACCTGCTGCCCGAGACGAAAAAGGTAAGCAGGATAGTCTTCACGGGCAGCGTGAAAATAGTTTACAGGGAGATATCAACAGGAAAGACATCCATGCAGGGAAGTTGCAGCAAGCTCACCTATATCGAAGCGGACAAGATGCTCGTGATGGAAGGCTCGCCCGTCCTGGAAAGGGGCAGCAGCAGATTCTCAGGAGACGTTATAAGGTATAATTTCAGCGATAACACGTTAAATATCGAAGGAAGCGTTAATGTCCAGATTCCTGCGGAATAATGCTCTCGTCCTTTTTTTGTTTCTCCTTTTCCGGGGGTCGTGCTACCCTCAGGACATAGATGTCTGCCTGTGGAAAGGACGGGATTACCAGTCAGCGCTCCCCGCACTCCGGAGGAAGTATCCGGGAAGTTTCACCGTCAAGCGCTTGGGAGGGCAGTCGGTTATAATCAACAGGCTGGACCTTGAGACATACCTGGCAGGAGTTCTTTCAAAAGAGATGGATTCCCTTTGGCCCTCCGAGGCCCTAAAAGCGCAGGCAGTTCTTTCCAGGACATTCGCGGTGAACAAGATCAACGAAAACAGGCATAAGAGCCTGCCTTACGACATAGAAAACTCCATATACCACCAGGTATACGGATCCGCAGGCTGCGCCAGGATTGAAGAAGCGGTCCTCGCAACACGCGGTGAAGTCCTTTCGAGCGGAGGTGATATCGGGCAAGTCTTTTTCCATGCCAGCTGCGGAGGCAGGACGGCGACCCCGGAAGAAGTATGGGGAGGAAAGTACGACCTCATAAAGTCAGTGGATGACCCCTACTGCGAGGGCACGCCCTACCACAGCTGGATCAAGAGACTCAGCCTCTCTTATATATCCCGCGCGGTCGTTTTCCCCGACCTTGCCGAAATAGAGATTTCTTCAAGGAGCGTAAGCGGAAGGATTAATAACTTGAAGCTTATCTCCAAAAATGGTATTATACGTCATATATCGGCCCACAGGTTCAGGATGGAAATAAACAGCAAGGCTCCAAGGATTGCTTTTAACGAACCCTTCGTAATTCCTGGAACAAATTTTACAATAAATCGGGAAGGCGAAACCCTCATTTTCTCAGGCGCCGGGTATGGCCACGGGGTCGGCATGTGCCAGTGGGGAGCCCGCAGGATGGCTGACTCGGGCAAAAACTACAGGGAGATACTCTCTCACTATTTCCCAGCCTTTTCCCTTGGAATTTGCGATTACATAGCAGATACAAAGAACAAGGAGTAAAAATGGACATTAAGATTCACTCTGCCGTTGAAATAGACGAGAAATTCAGGGAGTACATAAACGAGAAATTCGGCAAACTTGGAAAGTTCATATTCGGCAAGGGACAGGCCGAGTTGTACATCAAGAAGGAAGGTCACATGTTCCTTTCAGAGATAAAGATCACATCCAAGAATCCCACCATATTCATAGAAGAAAAGAATGACGACCTTAACACGGGCATAGAGATACTTTACGACAGGGCTAAAAGGCAGTTGAGAAAACTTCATGACAAGATCACTGAAATACCACACAGTTGATTTACAACATAAAATAAAAGGTGGAAAAGGAGCGGGAAAATGATGATAACGGATTTTCTTAAGGAAGATTGCATATTGGTTAACCTGAAGAGCAAGGAGAAGAAAGAGGCTCTTGAAGAGCTTCTCATCCTGCTGAAAAACAAGAATTACATCAAGGACAGCAAAGAGATACTGGAAACGGTGCTTGAAAGGGAAAAGCTGGGATCAACGGGAATAGGCCAGGGGATAGCGGTTCCCCATGCAAAGACCGACCAGATCGAGAATCTCGTGGGAGCCGTCGGCATTTCAACAAACGGGATTTCCTTCAATTCTCT
>JAKPNC010000231.1 GCA_029548585.1 bacterium
ACCCCTTATCCGCTCAGGTTCCTCGCAACCCGGCTCATAGAGAAGGACCCGGAGTTCACGGCCATGTTTGAAGGAAAGGATACCTTCGCTGACATAAAGAATATAACGGGAAAGCTTGACAGGGAGTACCCCGAGATAGAAAACACGATGATAGAAAAGCGTTACGGCTTCATACACGGCATGGTCGAGGAATGCACCCGGAGGGAAACCCGCCTTGAAGAAAAAATACAATTGACGGCAAGGCTTGACAAGCTTTTCACCCACAGCTTGTCGGGAAGCCTTATCTTCCTTTTCTTCATGTGGTTCACTTTCCAGGCCGTTTTCACCCTCGGGGGCCCCTTTGCAGGTATTCTACATTTCCTCTTTTCAATCGCGGGAAGCTGGACGGGAAAAATACTTTTTGCCGCGGCCCTTCCGGAATGGATAATATCCCTGCTTACAGACGGAATCATTTCTGGAGTAGGAGCGGTCATAATCTTTCTTCCCAACATATTCCTTCTATTCTTCATATTCGCAGCGCTCGAGGATACCGGCTACATTGCAAGGGCGGCCTTTGTAACGGACAGGATCATGCACAGGGTGGGGCTTCACGGCAAGAGCGCCATTCCGATGCTTCTCGGTTTTGGATGCAACGTGCCTGCAATCATGGCCACCAGGACCCTCGAGACAAGAAAAGACAGGATAATAACTATTCTCGCCCTGCCCTTCATGAGCTGTTCGGCCAGGTTGCCGGTCTACCTGCTTTTTACAGGCATCTTCTTTAAACACAACCAGGGCACTGTTCTCTTTTCCCTTTACATAATCGGCATCATAGCCGGAATGCTTACTGCCTGGATATTCAAGAACGCATTCTTCAGGAAGGAATCAAGCCATATCATAATGGAACTTCCTCCGTACCACCCGCCGGAGATAAAAGGAATGCTTATCTCTGCATGGGCAAAATCCTGCCTCTTCCTGAGGAAAGCCGGAACCATGATATTCGCGGGAGTCGTGCTCATATGGTTCCTCAGCTATTTCCCCCTCTCGGCCTCTTTTGCCAGCAGGGAAAGTTTTACCGGCATGATCGGAAGCCTTCTGGCGCCGCTTCTTAAACCCGCCGGCTTCGGAAGCTGGCAGGCGGGGGTAGCTCTTCTTTCCGGGCTGGTGGCAAAAGAGCTGGTCGTGGGAACATTCGGAACGGTACTCGGGGGAACAGACGGAATGTCGGCGGCATTGTCACTCCTTTTTACGCCGGTCTCCGCTTATTCATTCATGCTCATGACACTTCTCTACGTTCCCTGCGTTGCGACCGTTGCGGTAATAAAGCAGGAGGCAGGAACGAGGTGGGCTTTGATTTCTGCTCTATGGTCAATCCTTGCAGGCTGGCTGACTGCCACGGCATTCTACCAGGCGGCCAGGCTTTTTTTCTAAGGAGGCGGCATGCTTACTCAAAGTCTTGAAGATTATCTCGAAGCCATAAAAATACTGCAAAAGGAAAAGGGAATTGCCAGGGTAAAAGACATCGGCAAATTTCTAAAGGTGACGAACCCCTCGGTAGTCTCGGCTCTTAGCATCCTTTCCCGGGACGGTTACGTTGAACACGAGAAATACGGGCACGTGGAACTCACACCCAAGGGAAGAAAGGAAGCAGGAAAAGTTCATAAGAAACACAAGGCAATAGTAAAATTTCTCACTCAGACCCTGAAGATACCTCCCGAGATAGCCAGGAAAGACGCATGCAGGATAGAACATGTCATAAGCAGAGAAACCTACGAAAAAATACTTGCCGCATCCGAGGAAAAGCAGAAGGCGAATAACGATGCCATCGTGTAGATCTTCATATGTCCTCCCGCACTTTGCTCAGGTTCATTTCACAACCCGCTTTAACCCAGAAGGACGGACATTGACGCCGTAACCGATGAAAACCAGCTATCAGGTCTTGACGTGATAAGATTGATGGGCATGCCGGTGGGTATGTATCTTCCCTTCATGCATGTGGGTGTGAATATGAATGAGATTGTTGTCGTGAAGAAGACGGCTGTCGTTAAGGATTTCCAATGCACTTCCGTATTTCACGATCTTCTTTTCCTGGTTGAACACAAAAACTATGTCAGATATTTCCTCAGCAATATGCAGGTCGTGCGTGGAAATTACGAGCGTTTTCCCCGAATCGTTCAGTTTGAGAAACAGGTCCATTATATGCCTGGTTGTTAAGGGGTCAAGACCCGCCGTGGGTTCATCCAGAATAAGAATATCGGGATCAATTATCAACGTGGAAGCCAGGGCGACCTTCCTTTTTTCGCCGATGCTTAACTGATGAGGCGCCCTGTCAAGGAGTTTTTTCAAATCCAGAACGCCGGCTATTTCCTCCAGTCTGATTTCAATTTCATTCATTGCCATCCCGAGCTGTAAAGGTCCAAAAATGATATCTTCCCTTGCCGAGGGACAAAATAACTGAACATCCGGATTCTGAAAAACAAGTCCGACTTTCTTCCTGAATTCCATGGAGAAAACTTCATTATTGAAAGCGTTTTCCGTCAGTTCAGAGCCACAGAACTTTACACTACCGCTGTCGGGAAAAATAAGTCCGTCAAGCAAGTGCAAGAGCGTGGATTTTCCTGAACCGTTTGCTCCTATGACAGCTATTTTCTTTCCCTGTTCGATACTGATGTCTATGCCGCACAAGGCTGGAAATTTTCCCAGATATGAGAAATACACGTTTTTTAATTCAAATATTATACTGTTCATAGTCTTCTTCTAAAGTCTTGTTTGATAGTTGGAAAAAAACATTCCCATTGACATTAACAGTACGCACACCAGCCATACCCAATCCCTCGGCTTGGCCCTAAACCCGTTCAGCACAACGGGTTCTCCGGTATACCCCCTTGAAAGCATTGCCAGGTATACATTCTCA
>JAKPNC010000237.1 GCA_029548585.1 bacterium
CGGACCCATCCTTCATTGGGCCAGCGGGCAAGCTGCATGATCCTGCCGTTGTATATCAATTCCATTGCGGCAGGGCTGCTGTCTCCGTACCCCCTGTTAACGAGCTTCCCGTAATCGGTTATTCCGGCTTCCCTGAGGTCAGAAACATATATCCTTCCCCTGGATTCTTCGGGAAGCATTGCCAGCACAGATTGGTCAGACAGCGGCTTGAAATTGGTTATCCTCACTCCGCTTGCAATGCGGGCTTCTTCTCCGGGATATCCCCTGTAAACCACGGGAGAATCCCCGCTTCCCGAATCATTCTTTGTAAAAGAAAGCGGGGAAGAAAGAAAGTATATGCCCCCTCGCAGGTATATCGTTACGCTTTCCGTCCCTTTCAGCTTTCTTGCCTCTTCCTGCGCCCTCTGTATGGTGGCAAAAGGTTTCTCTTTCGTGCCCTCGTTTTTATCGCTGCCTTGGGGAGACACGTATATTGACTCTTTTGGGCTGTTCACCCATTCGAAGAGTTTTTCCTGGCTGTTTTTTTCAGCAGCGCCTTCTGCAAGCCCTTCTATGGCTTCCAGCCTTTCCCTGATGTCCAGGCGGTTTACGTCGCTGGGGAAATCCAGTGATTCTTCCTCTTTCAATAAGCTTTCGTATGCCTCCCTTGCAACGGAATACTTGCGTTCTTGCCTGTAGGTGTCGGCTATGGACATATCTGCTCTGAAGGCGTGCCTGCCGGTTCTTCCCTTTACCTTTTTTACCTGCTGGTAAAGTTTTCTTGCTCCCGGGTAATCTTTCTCTTCAAGGCATACCCCGGCCTGCCTGAACAAAGCATCAACAATGTAATAAGCTTTTATATCCGGAATTGCGAGAATTTCTCCGTATATCTTGTGCGCACTCTTATAATCTTTCTGCTTTTTATAACTCTCTGCCATATTGAAAAGCGCAAGATATATGCCTTCATCAGGAATGTTTTTCAGTTTTTCGTATTCGGCGCGCGCATTTTTGTAATCCCCCTTTTTTAAAAAAACGTCCGCATTTTTAAAAATATCCTCTTTGGAGATCCCGGCGGGCCCCCTGCCCAATTGAGATATCTCTTCATCGCTCAGCGCCCTGTTGTATATAACCACCTCGTCTATATCCAGCTTGAGCGCGCCCATACCCATGCCTGCAAAACCCAATTTGAAAATATTCTTATTGTCAGGAGGGATATAATCTTTTCCATACTCATTCTTTCCAACAAGCTGGCCGTTGTGAAAGAGCTTCATCTCTTTCCCGTTCCATGTAATGGCAATATGCTGCCATGTATCGTCTTCCATGGGAGTATTGGCTGCAACGTTGGCGCCTGCCCTGTCGCTTCCTTCTGCTGCACCTATGGAAAAGGTTGTTCCCGACACGGGGTCGTAGGATGAAATCAGCCGCCATCCTCTTCTATATCCCTCAACAGAGATGATATGTCCCCTTCTTATGCTTACTTTCGGAGGCGGTTCGCTTCCCTGTCCATGCCTCCGGAACCATACCTCCGCAGAAAATTGCTTGTTTTCAATATTTAAAGATGGTCCCTGGTAATAACCCCTGTCCAGCCTGACAGCTTTCTTTTCTTTCCACCTGCCTTCAACTACCTGCAGGTCGTCATATACCATTTTTGTTGCTTTGTCGGTGTAGGGAATGAATGCGAGGTTGGCTCCGTTGGTACCGAGGTCTTTGACTGTGCTCTTGCTGTTTTCAACATCCTCGAAGGTATAGTACCTTGCAACGGATGGGTCCTTTTTCAACAAGTCCCTTCTTTCAGTCCACTGCCGGTACCCTTCGTTTTCTGCATGCAGGTTTAAGACAACCGACATCAATACCGCAAGAAGAATCCCTGATACTCTTCGCATGGCGCCTCCCTGGTTATCTTATTCAGCAAATCCTATCGCGTTTTCGTTAAACTGGCGGCCGAAGGCTATTTCCCGCCAAGGTTTCGACGGATAAACTTTAGCCTGCGTTCTCATTTCGTCGCAAGATATTTACGGAACCTTATCTCAAGCATCCCACATTTCCCAGAGCATCTCTATGGCAGCATCGGTCAGCCTGTCGGCCGCTTCGGGGACCAGGTGGCGGCAGATGAATGGCATCTCGCCGTATCCGCCTCTTCCCGCCTGGCCCGGGGAAGGAATATACCCCCCTTTCTTTTCGTCGGTCAGTTCCAGGACAAACGTACTGGCTGCGGGAGAAAACTTCTTGATTTCCATCCCGAGCGGAGTGAAGATTTCTCCCCGCAAAGCCGCTATCGCCATATCCCCGATGCGCAGGCACTGGACGGGAGCTTTTATCTCGCGTGGTTCAGGCTTCCACGAATCATATATCTTTATCCATGATTTCTCCATCAGCCCGATATCCGGTTTTTTCCTGAGTTCGTTTATAAATGCGTCGCTTTCGGGAGTTTTTGTTTCGCGCTGAACGGGTATATGACGAAGACGCCAGTCAACAGGCAGTACTTTTGCCGGAGTAATTGACCTTTCGGCAGCCATGATTGCCGCTCCTGCGATGCCCCTGCCTATCCGTTCATGGGGCAGTTTCGGCATGCAGTCAACATCCCCGGCTGTTCCCTGCAAGAACAGGCAAGGGACATCAGGACCATAGACAGCAGCAATAGTTTTTGCTATGTCTCCGGGCCATTCCGCCCAGATAACTTCGGGGCCGCTGTTTGGATGGCAGGCGAAATTGACAGCGAATGCCCTTGTTTTTTTCTCCGTATCCTTTACGCACAGGACCTGAACTGAAGTGTCGAGAGGGGCGGAAAACCCGATCCGTCCGTCCTTTCCGCCGTCCATGGGCCTGATATCATATACGTCCCTGCCGTTTTTGAGCCTGCATAATTTTGAGATGGAAAAACCTTCCGCATCCGTTTTGCCGTAATATATATCGGCTTCGAACATGGAGTTAAAAGCTTCTGTGACGGCCTTTACAAGGTTGTCAGTAAATTCCTTCACATATTTTGGATCGGCTGAGTAGGGCAGTCCTTCAACCGTATCGAGTACGGGCGAGGTATGGGTATGGGTGGAGGAGATAATGACGGCTCCGGGTGGTATTCCGCACGCTTCCTCTATTTTTCTCTTTGCTTCATTTACAATCTGCTCAGGAGTCCAGCAGACGTCGCTTGAAACCAGGGCGATGCATTTGCCTCCGCCCTCAATTACCATGGCTTTGGTGTATAGACGGCTTTTGATTTCTTTTGCGAGCCTTTTGTGAAAATACCCGTCCAGGTCCGAACCGAGGGGCGGGGTAATGTCTACCTGCGCTACGCCCACTCGGCATTTGTTCGATTCTGTCATGGCTCCTCCAAAGTTATCGCCTCAAATGTCCATTTTGTTGATCTTCTCAGGATCAATCTGGTCAAGGTTTCCTAAAACCTTGCAATATGCCTCTGCCAGGAGCTTTATAGTTTCAGGACCGTTGGGAGCGCGCAGCGGCATGTTTATGCCTATGTGAGTCCGGGAATGCCTGATTGCGTTTGAATATTGTTCGGGAATATATTCTACGCCTTCTCCTGCGTTATCCACGCTCCACGGCACACCCAGCCCGTAGGCGTTCTTGTTACGGAAAACGGTCATTTCGGGAAGGATCATCCTCTGCCATATGGCTGTTCTCATTCCCTCCTTCATGAGGGCTTTGTTGACCGCGTCGCGGAAGACCCCGGGGTCTCCTTTCCATCCTGTTTTATCCATGTCCAGCCTGACGACATATTCATACCATGTGTGGTTATAGCCTGCAGGTTCAAAAGGCAGTATGATGCCCTTTGAGGCAAGGTGCTTTATCTGCTCGTGAAAGTTCAGAGCATTCTCTTTCTGGACCTTGAGATGGTAATCAAGTTTTTTCAGCTGCGACCTGCCGAACGCCGCGAGAATATCGTTATTCCTGTACATCCATCCTATCATGTGTGCGTGGTAGTCGCGTTTTTCTCCGGGAGCTTTTGTTTCTCCGAATGACCACAACTGCTTGGCTTTCTCGTGTTTTTGCGGGTCATTGGTAACAAAGAATCCTCCTTCTCCCGAACATAGGGTCTTGTTGTGAGCCATGCTGAAAGCCGCGCAGTCTCCGAACGTTCCGACTTTCCTGTTTTTGAAAAGGGCTCCGGGAGACTGGCATGCGTCTTCCACCACCATGAGTTTGTGTTTTCTCGCAACCGCCATGAGCTTCTCCATGTCGAGAGCAAGACCGTGGAGATGTACTGCTATTATGGCTTTTGTGCGGGGAGTGATGGCGGCTTCTATCTTGTTTACGTCCATGTTGACGGTGTCAAAATCAATGTCCACAAAGACAGGTATGGCGCAGTGGTGAAGGATGCATGTTGCGCTTGCGGACCACGAATATGCGCTTACAAGCACATGGTCTCCCGCTCCCACTCCGCATCCCACCAGGCTCATGTGAAGGGCGGCGGTTCCGCTGTTGGTGGTGATGCAGTACTTGTTACCGTTCCACGCCGCGAATTCTTCCTGGAGGGCCATGCATTCGGGTCCGAAGAAATGGTGGTTGCTTCTCAATGCCGCTAACACCATATCTTCGTCCGTCTTCTCTATAAGCGGCCATGGTTTTACTGCGCCGGCGGGTACTGCAGGTTTTCCTCCGTATATTGCAAGCTTGCTCATCCTCCTCCTTTGAGAAATATCAACTAATTTCTCTCTACATGACAGATTACGGAAAGTTTATTCTTTCTTTATGGTTTCTCAACATAAAAAGCAGAATCTCCCATGGCGAAATATGCAGGAAGATTTTCTGTTTTTACCAGTCCTGCATCAATGCTTTCAAAACTCCACAGCCCCGGTATATCCGCAGGCAGTTCTACCCATCCCTTGAGTTTTAATCCTTCATTAAAAGTTTTTCCGTCAGGCATAAAAACAACTGTTTCCTTTTCAAAGAAAATTTTACTTCCTTTCGCATTTTCAGGCAAACGGAAAAAAACCTTAACGGGAGGATTCAAAGACGGGGGAGTCCATCCCTCGGGAGCATAAAGTGTTAAAGGAGTATGGAGATTTGAAAAGATTGTGTATTCTCCCGGCCTGTTCAATACAAGTTCGTAAACGCCTCCGGGAGCGTCCCTGGGGATCTTCACCCTGACTGCGCCGCTGCTCATTTCAGTTATCGTGTGAAGGTCGTG
>JAKPNC010000248.1 GCA_029548585.1 bacterium
CCGTGATTAAAAATATTTTCGGTTCCCTCAACGGGATAAAAGGCATCATGGAAGAAAGGTTCGTAGATTTGAAAAAAGAGACTCTCCCTAATCTTTCAAGGGTGGCTGTCACCCCCTGCGCAGCGCTCGGAAGCGTCAGGAAAAAGCCTGACGAGAATGACTGCGGGAAGATTTTTTCAATGCTTAAAAAATATGACGTGAGGTATTTTTTCTACATTGGCGGAAACGACTCCGCCGAAACAGCAAACATCCTCAACGAGAGCGCGAAGAAAGTCGGCTACGAATTCAGGTGTTTTCACATCCCGAAGACCATAGACAACGACCTTCTCGAGAACGACCATACCCCGGGATACGGAAGCGCGGCAAGGTTCGTGGCAATGGCAATGATGGGAGACAACCTTGACAACAGGTCGCTTCCCGGCGTCAAGATAGATGTCGTGATGGGAAGGCACGCAGGTTTCCTGGTGGCGGCCGCGGCCCTGGGAAAGACAAGGGAAGAAGACGGTCCACACCTCATATACTTCCCGGAAAGGCCTTTCTCTAAAGAATCTTTCCTCCGGGACGTCGATAAGACATGCTCAAGGTATGGAAGATGCCTCATAGCCGTATCGGAAGGCATCTCGGACGAGAAAGGAGAACCCATAGCTTCCAAGTACATCAAGGAAGTGGATACCCACGGGAATGTCCAGCTCAGCGGTTCCGGCATACTGGGCGACCTGCTTGCTGACATGATAAAAACCGAGCTGAAGGTCAGCAGGGTGAGGGCCGACACTTTCGGATACCTGCAGAGGTCTTTTCCGGGCATATATTCCGAAATTGATGCCGTTGAGGCGTTCGAGGTCGGGAAGCTGGCTGTCAGGCAGGCTCTTTCAGGAGATTTCGACGGTTCGATAGCCATCAGGAGAAAACCGGGAAAGAAATATTCCGTATTTTACGAAAGGGTGCCTCTGAACAAGGTGGCCAAAAAGACCCGCAGCATGCCTGCGACATATATCAACAGGGAATCGAACTATGTCACGGGGGCATTCATTCAATATGCCGCTCCTCTTGCCGGGAAACTTCCGGAAACAGGTTACCTCAAGGCTGTCCCCGTGAGAAAGAAGTAGCCTTTACATGGGAACGAGAAACCTGAGCCTGTCCAGGAGAAGAAGAATGCCCATAGCCACCAGAAGAAGGCCCGCCGTTAGTTGTACGGCAGCATAATGCTTTTTCACAATGCCGAAAAAAATGAGGGCCCGTTCAAGGATGAGGGCCGTTATCACGAAGGGAACCCCGATACCAATCCCGTAGAAGAAGAGAAGCGCCATTCCCCTGGCAACGGTCTCTTCCATTGAAGCCATGGTTA
This sequence comes from bacterium, assembly GCA_029548585.1. Taxonomy (GTDB): domain Bacteria; phylum Ratteibacteria; class UBA8468; order B48-G9; family JAFGKM01; genus JALNXB01. The sequence continues at coordinate 1,346 of JAKPNC010000248.1, forward strand.
GTATGGAAGCAAGAACCGGACCCACGCAGGGAGTCCATCCTAATGCAAACACCAGTCCCATAACAAAGGCCCCCGGGTGTCCGGAAAACTTTCCCGGAAGGTTTAAGGTCTTCTGCCGGTAAAGTGTCTTTATTTTCAGGATACCCGCAAGATGCAGGCCGAAGAGTATAACCAGTATCCCTCCCGCTATCCTGACGGCTTCCTGCCTTGCAAAAATGATTTTGCCTATCCAGCTGGCAGATGCCCCCATGAGAGTGAACGTAAGGGTGAAACCGAAAACGAAAAAGAGAGCCGATATCACGGTCCTGCAACTCCCGGCATTTTTCCTGAGGTTCTCTGCCGAAATGCCGGTAATGCAGGAAAGGTATACGGGAATAAGCGGAAGTATGCACGGGCTGAAGAACGAGATGACACCGAACGCAAAGCTTGTGAGTACCCTGTAATTTTGAATATTTTCCATTTTGTGGAATAATTTTACATTAACGGCGGCCCATTGTCCAGAAACCTTTCACAACGGAGGGAAACATGAAACTGAAAAAGGTTAACCTCAACTTCGAGATAGAACCTCTAAAGACGCCCCTCGGATTCAAGGGCGGGTACCTGAGCAGCCTGTGGCAGACGGTGTTACTCGCCGAAAGCGGAACATCTTCTGCCCTGGGGCTTGGAACTCAGAGCATCCTCTGGTCGGATGCGGGGGTCTTTTCGTCCCTGAGCCAGGCTGGCGGAAACGCCGCTATGTTTTCCGTCACTGAGTACGCATCGAGGATGCTTCTCGGCATGGAGACGGGCAATCCCATAGAGGCACAGGAAGAAATCCTTGACGAGGTGCATTCCTTTGCATGCAGGATTACCAACAGGAAAAACCTCAGGAAAACTTTTACCCTCAACTCCCTGGTTGCCCTCGACAACGCGTTGTGGGGCCTTTACGCGATGGAAAACGGCAAATCCGGCTTTTATGAAATGATACCCGAAGAATACCGGGCTCCCCTGGCCTACAGGCATCCGGAAGTTGCCTGCATACCCCTTGTGTCTTACGGTGTCCCTCCCGAGGAGATCGGCAGATCGATAGACGAGGGTTTCTTCGCCCTGAAGATAAAAATAGGATCTGATCCGTCCAATGACGGCGACAGGGCACGGATGCTCGAATGGGACATGGAAAGGATAAGGAGCATACACTCGAGGTTTTCCGGAAAACGTACGGAATACACGGACAACGGGAAAATACCTTACTACTTCGACGCCAACGGAAGGTACGACAGCAGGGAAAGGCTCTGGAAACTCATTGATTTCATCGACTCCATAGGGGCGCTCGAACAGGTGGCAATCATAGAGGAACCTTTCCCGGAAGAAATGGAAGCGGAGGTGGGGGATTACCCTGTAAGGATAGTGGCAGACGAAAGCGCACACACCGATAAGGACATCCTTCTCAGGGCCCAGATGGGCTACAGGGGAGTTGCCCTGAAACCCATAGCGAAAACCCTTAGCATGACCCTCAAAATCCTGAAAGAAGCAGAGAAAAACGGCATGGAATACTTCTGCGCAGACCTGACGGTGATCCCTCCCCTGCTGGAATGGAATAAGAATCTCGCGTGCAGGCTTAAGCCTTACAAGGGCTTCAGGATTCCCGTTCTCGAATCCAACGGTCACCAGAACTACAGAAACTGGGAAGACCTCCTTGCGCACCATCCCATGGCCGGTTCTGAATGGATCCGCCCACGGAACGGCATATTCCGGCTCGGGGAAGATTTCTACAGGACCAGCGGCGGAATATTCGAAATACCCGGCCACTACAAAAAACTGGTGGCATCCTGAAACCTTACGCCTTTATTTCCCTGTAATCCTGGCCGAGATCGCAACCTCGTTCGAGAAGCATTTTCTGAAGGCGTTTCACGTCTATCTTCCTCGGAACCACGCCTTCCCTGAGAGACATTGCCGTGGCGAGGCCCGCTGCCTCACCCATTGCCATGCAGCACATGATCAGGCGGGTTCCTGCCTGGGCTTCAAATTCGGAAGAGAGGCACCTTCCTGCAACAAGAAGGTTCTCAACCTTCAAAGGGACAAGGCACCGGTAAGGTATGTCGTGGAAAACGGGATCGGGAAACTTCATATCGTCTCCCGTACGCCCTTCGATATCGCAGAGAACAGAGACACCGCCCGGCGGCACGTCGCCTTCGGGGAAATCAATAAGGGTTGCCGCAATGGTGGCTTTCTTGTATATTACAAACCTCTTTTCCCCCTTGATTTCCAGCTCAACGAACTTTATGTTACCCACGTTATCGGGATTATGTATGTCGTAACCGTGGCGGCTTATCGCCACCACATCATTGAAATGCCTGTGGCTGGCAAGATCCCCGGAGGAAAGAACGTATTCTCCGGTTATCCTCCTGGTGTCCCTGACACCCAGAAGCGTCCCCGTATCTATGACATAGGAATCCTGGAATCCGGGCACGTATTTCTTTATGAATTTCCAGAGTATGTCAACCTGTTCGCGACCCTCGATATACATCCTGGTAAGGTCGTGGTTGTCGAGGGGATGGCAGTTGCGGGAGTGGGCCATGCATATGCTGACCTCGTCCTTTCCGCAGTTCTCGGGCCTGCCTGGAACCCTGGTCATCCAATTCAGATGGTTCTCTATCATGTAGGGAAGGTCACCGTTTTCAAGGGCCTTCCTTATAACCTTGACCCACCTTGGATTCTCGCCCTGGAATCCGGAATTGCTGTATAGGTCCATGTCGACGCCTCCAAGCCTGAACTCGGTGGAACAGGCCTGGGTCAGGCCGTCCTTTGCCCGTCCCACGGAGTAGCCGCAACCGGCAAAATAAGCGGCATCGGCATCCCCGGAACAGTCTATCACCCGCTTTGCGAGAATGGCTTTCCTTCCTGCCTTGCTCTCCACGACGACGCCGCAAATCCTGTCCTTCTCCATTATGGAATCAACCACGCAGGTATCGAAAAGGACCTTGCATCCCGTCCTGAGAACCATGCGGTCAAGCACGAGCTTATGCTTTTCGGGATCCGAATTCTTCCGCCTGAGTCCGTCCACGGCTTCAAGCTCCCGGTACATATCCTTCCCTATGCTCGAGAGGTGATCCATGGGTATGTTTACAAGCCCTATGGTGGCAAGTCCTCCCAGCGCCGTTTCTTTTTCCACCAGGAGGGTTTTGCATCCGCTGCCGGCAGCCGCAATGGCCGCACCCGTGCCTGCTATGCCTCCGCCTGCCACTATGACATCATACTCGCCGTCCAGTTCAAGAAGCCGTTCCGGTTGAAGAATCTTTCCATCCCTATATTGCTTTTCCATCTTCTCCGTTCTCCTTTTTTTTGTTCAATCTCTTTCTGGAATGAGCGGGCCTTATGTACAGGGCCAGGTTAAGAAGACCCTTGAGTCTCCTTCCTGTGCACCGCGCTGTGCGCACATGCCTCGTAGCACATGCCGCAGGATCTGCATTTTGCCTGGTCTATCACTGCGCCTTTATCTGTCATTTCGATAGCCTTGAACCTGCATTCTTCCACGCAGTCTCCGCATGCTGTGCATCCGGCTATCTCATATACGTATTTCTTCATAACTAATGTCCTTTGAAAAACTCTTCAGTAAAATTTTGATTCATTATATATACTATCTTTTCCCCTGTCAAAATTCCGTATAACAAAACGATGGATAAAAAACCTCAGGAAAGGGCTCGACAGGTTCCTGGCAAAGGGATCAAAAATCATTTTGCTTTCATATGAAGGCAGTACTGTTGAGGACGGAATAATCTTTGACAAAAAAGGGATTAAAGTTATGGCTCTGCACAACCTGAATATGGGAGCTCCTGCGTAAGGCAATGAATGGAAATCATTTTCCTGCAGGATAGAAGACAGGAGCAAGACAATCGCTTGTTCCGGCAACGTTAAGGACCTTTCGGATCTCTTCCCCATACTTCGCGGTACGGACTTTCTTCTCACAGAAACGGGCACCGCGCGGGGGAAAACGTATGTACGGCATTGCCTCAACGGATGAAAAGCCTGGAATTATGAAATTTATCTATCACGGCATGCCGTCCTTTCGCTCGAAGGATTGCTTGCCCAGCGAAAAAATAGGGATGGACTATATTTATGAAAAAACGGCATGTATCCTGAAATCAGAAAAAAGTCCGGACATCAAATTGAAATTCTTCCCGCATGTCCTCCTTATTCTTTTTTTTCATCATGCCTGATCTTATCCAGAATCCTGCAGCACAGACCTATAAGGCTTTTTTCTCTCTTTTGGAGCGATACCCTTAGATGTTCCGCTTCCTTGCCGGATTCCACCATTATCGACGTAGACTTTTTCATATTCAGAATCTGAGATGGGTAAATACTGCGATGTCCGGTAATGAAAAAACTAATAACACAGGCTATGCTCGCATAAACAAGGATATTCAGGCCGAAAAGCTCAACAGCCATAATGATTGCGGCAATAGGAGTATTTGCGGCCCCTGAAAGAAGAGCGACAAGACCGATAGCCGCAAAAAGATTCGGATCAGCCCCTGACAGGTGAGAAAAAAGCACTCCTGAAGTAGCGCCTATAAAAAATATGGGCGTTACCACTCCGCCGCTTCCCCCGAAGCTCAAGGTGACAGAGGTAAATAAAATCTTTGCCAAAAACGCATACCACGCGAATTTTACTCCCTGAGTTGAAAGCGCCGAATGTATGGTCTCAGCACCAAGGCCGAGATACGCGGGTGAGAATAAAAAGGTAAGAAGAATCAGGGAAATGCCGCCTATTAAAGCCTTAATGGATTTATCCAGATGGATTTTCCCCGAGACCTTTTTGAAAAACTCCATCGTTTCTATAAAAAGAAGAGCGCATATTCCGAAAAAGAGTCCGGCAACAAAAACCTTGGGCAACAGGTTATTGTCAAACAAAGCGAGAATATCGGAAGGCAAAACCATCTGGTAACGGAAATACCTGATTCCTGAAAGAGATGCCACGTAATAACCTGTAATCCCCGCGATAATGGACGGCAGTAAAACATTGTAGAGCATGCCTCCTATAAGAAGAACTTCTATTCCAAAGATTGCTCCCGCCACGGGCGTACCGAAAACGGATGCAAAACCCGCACTGATGCCGCAGATAACAAATTTTTTCCGGTCGACATCGTCAAACCTGAAAAGGTCTGAAAAAAAAGAAGAAAGCCCCGCTCCTATCTGGGCGGACGGACCTTCCTTGCCTGCCGACCCTCCTCCTGCTATTGTTATGACAGTGGCAAGAATCTTTACCGGGACGACTGAAAATCTGATTTTGCCTGAGTGTTTATGGATCGCTTCTATCACTTTTTCCGTGCCATGCCCTTCTGCATCGGGAGCAAAATATCTTACCATGACGGTACTCAGGAAAAAAGCAAGCGGCAGCAGAAGGTAATAGTAGCGATATCCTGAAGTCGTTTTTGTGGCCCAGTCAAGCGTTTTCAGGAAAAGAGTGGTTGAAAGGCCGACCAGTATGCCTATGAAAATAGCCAGTATTATCCACTTTACAACACTCGTAAAAAGTATTAATTCTTCATTAATTATTCTTTTCATAATTTTATAAAAAGCAGGTTAAAGCATCAGCATTGCCACAGTGAAGTATATCAGGAGTCCGGATACATCCGTTATCGTTGAAATCAGAGGACTGCTTACAATGGCAGGGTCCAGCTTCATCTTTCTCAGGATTATGGGAAGTATGCTTCCCACGAGATTTGCCCAGACCGCGATTATCGCCACGGAGATTCCTATTATGAGGCTCACCCGGCCGCTTCCCTTCCACGCAAAGCTCCAGGCGTATAGTACAAGTCCCAGGAAAAGGCCGAGCAAAACTCCCACCAGAATTTCTTTCCTGATAACGCTTAACCATTTCTTCGGAGTCAGGTCTCCCGTGACGAGGGCCCTGATAATGAGAGTGGCCGACTGGGTCCCCGTATTACCGCCTGTGCCCAGAAGAACGGGCACGAAAAAAGCAAGAATGATAACCTCTCCGAGGGTTTCCTGGAACGATGATATAACGTTGCCGGAAAGGAACCCGGCTATTGCCAGGAAAAGAAGCCAGACGATCCTCTTCCTGAAAAGGGAAAAGGCGGATATGGTGGAATAATTTATCTCGAACGGTATGACGCTGGCTCCCTTGTGAATATCCTCGGTAACTTCTTCTTCGTAAACATCTATCACGTCGTCAACGGTTACGACCCCGAGAAGGATATTCTGAGAATCCACTACGGGAAGAACTATGAGGTTGTATTTCTTCATCAATCTCACGGCTTCTTCCTGGTCGTGAGAAGCATGCACGGATAGGAATTCCCTGTCCATTATGGACTCAACCTTCGCCTCAGGAGAGGAGAGTATCAGGGTGCCGAGAGGGATATCGTCGAGAAGGTGCCATTTTTCGTCCACGACATAGAGTATATCCACGGTTTCGGCATCCTTTCCGTATTTTCGGACATGATCGAGGGATTCTTCCACCGTCCATGAAGAGCGCACCGCCACGTAATCCGGGGTCATAAGCCTTCCCACGCTGTATTCCGGATACCCGAGGAGCTCCATAGCTTCCTTTCTCTCTCCGGGAGGAAGAAGGCTTAGGAATTCCTTGGTGGCGCCGGACGGCAGTTCCTCGAAGACATCCGTCCTGTCGTCAGGGGACATCTCGAGGAAGATTTCCTTGATGTGTTCGTTGCTCATCTGGTGAAGAAGGTTCTTCTGGGCGCCCGCGTCGAGTTCGCTGAAAACTTCAGCTGCAAGATCTCTTGGAAGAAGCCTGAAAATGATTATCTTGCTCTCATCTTCAAAGCTCTCAAGAAGCTCTACTATATCCTGGGGAGGCCACGGGGAAAGGGCGTCTTTGAGGGTGCGCCAGTCTTTCTGTTCAACAAGCTCCCGGATCTCCGGCGTAAGCAGTTCTCTGAGCATTCAGCATTTCTCACTTTACAGGATATCCGGGATCCTGTTTCCCCTTTTCTCCGCTTCTGTAGGAATAGATGTAAGGTATGGCAAAATCGACCATGGAGCTCTTCTGGAAAGCCTTGAATATAATCTTGTTTATCTCGTGGGATATCCTGGGCCTCTGGGTGGCGAGGGTAGTATATCTTAGCCTCATGTATATGCCGTAATCATAAACATCTGCCCTCACGTACGGTTCGTTTCCCGTCTTCTCTATTATATCGGCAGTAACCTCCCTTGCCGCGGAAACGAGTATTTTTTCCGCCTCGTCCCAGTCGGAATCGAGGGTTATACGCCATACGACCTCATCAAGGGAATACGGTTCCTCGTGCCTTGCAGTGTAATTTATAACCACCTGGCTGAAGAGCATGGCGTTGGGTATAAGGATATTCCTTCCACTCGCATCCTCGCTTCCCACCGTTCCGCCAACCTGGTTGAGCACCGTGTACATGAATCCTACCTCCACGACATCCCCCACCAGTCCAAGGGAAGAGAAAAGAATCCTGTCGCCTATCCTGAAGGGCCTCCTGAGCGTTATAAGAACCCAGGCGGCGATTCCGCTTACAGGCGCCTGGAGCGACCAGCCGAGAAGCAGTCCCATGAAGCTCGCTCCGAAAACCCCGAATATGGTCAGCTTGCCTATGCTCTCTATGAAGGCGATGACAATGGCCAGCCCGGCAAGGGTATGTATGAAACCGGTAAGCATCTTTGTCTCGCCCAGGGGCCCCCTCTTCTTCCTTACTATGATCCCCGTGGTGAAGGAGAGAACGGAAGCTATCACCAGTATAAGGAAGACAATACCGAAGAACCTGACGAAGGATTTTCCTTCTGATATGTGTCCCATGGTGATGCCTCTGGTATAGAGCGAAAAACTGATCACGGCCAGGAAACATATAGAGAGGAAATAGAAATAGGGAGGTTTTCTCCTCTTGAGTCCGTTTATGTCGATCCTTTCTGCCTGGTTCATTTGTATTCTCCTTAAAAACGTCATTTGCCGCTTTAACTCCTAAAAGTCTAATACTTTCAATCCCTTTTGTCAATCAGGAAGCGGGTAAAACAAATTCGGCAAACACAAGAAAAACATTATGCCTGCGGCTCTGTAAACGGCAGCCGGATCCTCCTTCACCAGGGGCAGAAGGAAAAGATTCCGTTGCTTGCATGTTCTTCTTCCTCTCCTCTGGGGGAGAGGATTGAGGTGAGGGGGTCTTTAAGACAGGATGAGAAGAACGGGGAGTGAACCAACATAACAACAAATAACCCCCTCATCCCTCTTGCCCTGCGGGCTTCGTCAACGGGCTTTCTCTACGTTAAAACTTTGCGGCAGTCACCAGATAAGCACTCAGGCACCCGGAGGCTTAAAAAAACGAGGGTCCTGGCGAAAGCCTGAAATCTTTGCAGGCATAATACCGGTAATACTCAATATAATCCACGCTTTCTATTTACCCCTGGGGGTGAAAAAAGAAAGATGGAGAAATAGTTAGAGGCGGGATAAAAAATGGCGTTCCGTTCACGTCCTCTTCGTATTCATCTGCCTTGCCCGCTCATGAATCATCAGACATTTTCAAAAGCTTCTGAAGCTTCTGACATCATCCCGCTTATCGGAAGATGGTAAGGGCACCTCTCCTCGCATACCTTGCAGGCGATGCAGGAACTCGCCCTGGCCTCAAGCTTCTTGTATGATTCAATGACGCTTTCCTTCCTTGTCCTGCGCCATTCCATAAGGTTCTTGAGCACCGCAGGGATATTGATTTCCCGGGGGCATGGCCTGCAGTAGCCGCACTGGCGGCAGAATTCGCTTCCCCATTTGCCCGCTTCTTCCTCAAATTCCCTTATATCCTGCCCGGTAAGTCCGTATGCCGGGTCGCCCGCCTTGACATCTTCTTCGAGCTGTTTCATGTTATCTATTCCGGGGGTCACGGCGTGGACGTAGGGATTCTGGACGACGTAACGGATAAGCTTCAGGGCGGAAAGGCTCTTTCCTTTCTCGTCCGGGCTCATCAGTGAGCTTCCGCCAAGAGGTTTCATGACGGTAATGCCTATATCATGCTTCTTTGCCAGGGGAAAGAGTTTTTCGGATGTCTCTCTCAGGTTTTCCCTGTCTCCGGCAGACCTCTTCCTGTGAAGTATGTTGTAAGAGACGGTGAGGACATCCACGTCTCCCGTCTCGATCATCATCTTTGCAACCTCGTAGCCGCCGTGAGTTGAAAATCCGATGAACCTGACTTTTCCTTCCTTCTTCGCCTTCTTGAGGACGTCATATATGCCGCAGTCAATTACCTTTCTGAAAGATTCCGGCGAACTGACGTCGTGGAGCTGGTATATGTCCACGGTGTCAGTCTGGAGCCTCCTGAGGCTTGTCTCGAGCGAGGCAGCCGTCTCTTCCGGCTTGTCGCTGACCTGGTACACGTGGGTCCGGCTTAGTATCACGGCTTCTTTTCTCCTCGTTTTCATTACCATGCCGAGACCTTCTTCCGGAATACCGCCCCCGTAAACGTAGGCGGTATCGAATATGTTTACGCCCAGGTCGAGCGCCCTGTTGATTATCCGTACGATCTCGGGCAGTCCATTCCTGTCAGGAGTGCATAGTTTGCCCCTGGTTGCAAAGCCAAGACCGCCAACCCCTACCACGGAGACCTTTAAACCTGTTTTCCCAAGAACCCGGTATTCCATTTTCCGCTCTCCTTTATCACGTTGATGAAGCTATGCGATCGCATCCTGCTTTCTCATGTAGATTATTCCGAGAGGCAGCTTTTCGTTTTCTATGGAAGCCATGAAGGCCTTCTCCCTGTCATGCGGATCGTAATTCTCTCCCAGGTAGAAGGTATGCTCCCGGAACCACCTGTAAGTATTTATCCTGTTGAATGTAACACACGGCTGAAGGATGTCAACAAGGGAAAACCCCCTGTGAAGCACTGCCTTCTTTATGATTTCAGCCGACATGTCCCGGTCTCCGGAAAAAACCCGGGCCGCAAAAGAAACGTTAAGGGCAATGGCGGTGCTTAAAGGGTTGAAAGGCTCCATCTCTACACCGTCAGGCTGGAGTGGATTTCTGAAACCCCTTGGGCTGGTCGGGGAAGCCTGCCCCTTGGTCAGGCCGTATACCATGTTATTGTGAACGACCAGGGTCAAATCAGTATTCCTCCTGATGGTATGAACGAAATGGTTGCCGCCTTCTCCATAGGTGCACCCGTCCCCGCTTTCTGCAATAACGGTCAGGCCTGGATTTGCAAGCTTTATCCCGACTGCTGCAGGAAGCGCCCTGCCGTGAAGTCCGTTGAAATAATTCACTTCAAGATACTGGGGAAGTTTTGCCGCCTGGCCTATCCCGGAAACAAAAACAAGGCTGGAAGGATCCAGGCCAATCTCCCTTATAACTCTCTCCATCGTTTCAAGAATTGCGAAATTTCCGCAACCCGGACACCATGCGGTATCACTGCGAGGGGTCTCTTTATTCATTTGATTTCCTTTAGAAGAAGTTCCTTCATTTCCTCGACCGAAAAGGGAAGCCCGTTATATTTTGTAATACGCCTCCCGATCCTGAACCCGGTCTCCCTGGCAATAAGATCGGCAAATTGTCCGGTAAGGTTATTCTCTATACCTATGACCTTTTCTGCCCTTTCAAGGTACTTTATTACATCTCCGCCAAGAGGGTAAAGCTGGCTGAAATGGAGAAAACCCAAGCCCCCGATCCCGGTTCTTTCCATCGCCTCTCTTATAATATGGTATGTGGAGCCCCATCCAACCAGCAATATCCTGTACTCCCTGTCACCGAAGAAGCCGGGCTCCGGGGCCTCTTTTTTCATGGTATCGAGCTTCTTCCACCTCTTTTCAACCATCCTTTTTCTGGTATCCATATCCTCGGTTATGAAGCCGTCTTCATCGTGCTCGTCGCTGTCAATCCTGACGAGTCCCTCCCCGTAACCGGGAATACCCCTTGGGGATATGCCGTTTTCAGTCAGAAGATATCTTTTGTAACCCTTTTTTGTCCTGACAACACCTTCCCCGTAAGCCTTCTTTTCAATGACAGGGAGAGAGGCAATATCATAGTAAGAATCAAGATAATATTGGTCGGTGAGTATGAAAACCGGAGACTGGTAAGAGGATGCAAGGTCAAAAGCCCGCTTTGAAAGTGATATGCCCTCCTCAATGGTGCCTGGCGCAAGGATAATCCTTGGAAATTCTCCATGTCCCGAATAAAGGGCAAGGTTGAGATCCCCCTGTTCCGTCCTGGTTGGCAAGCCTGTTGCCGGACCTGGCCTCTGGGCTATATGAATAACAACTGGTATCTCCGCCATTCCGGCAAGGCTCACGCCTTCTTCCATGAGGGCAAAACCTCCTCCGGAGGTATTGGCCATCGCCCTTGCTCCCGCGTAAGAAGCCCCCAGGACCATGTTTATGGCAGATATCTCGTCTTCCGCCTGTTCCGTCACGATAGATTCTTCCCGGCCCTTCCCGGCAAGGTATGTGAATACCCCCGTTGAAGGAGACATGGGATAAGCGGATATAAAATTGCATCCTCCCGCAATCGCCCCCATGCCTATAGCCTGAGACCCGTTGACCAGTATCCCTTTTCTTTTTCCGTCAGGCCTGTCAGGAACCGGAGGAGATACCCTGCCTTTTATACCAGCTCCCTCACGGTATCCTTCCTCAAGGGCTTTGAGATTCTTTCCGACAATATCGGCTCCCTTCCTGCCGAATACGCTCTCCATGTGGCGGGAAGGGACTGCGGGATCTATTTCCAGGAGAGAAAGGATGACACCGGTGGCCACCACGTTTGAAAAAACCGGATTGCCTATCTTTGAGGCAATGGCCCGGAAGTCAACGTTTTCCATGATACCGCTGCGGCATTGCCCGGTCTCCCCGATGACAAGGGTTGAAGCCGATATCCTGTCCGAGATCCTTTTCAGGATCTCCCTGTCAAGGGCCAGCAGTATGTCTATCCTGTCCGTGCAGGCTCGCACGGGCCGGGATGAAACCCTCAGGCCGGTTGAATTCGAACCTCCCCTGACCCTGCTCATATACTCCTTGGTTGCAAATACGTGATAACCCTGCCCAAGGAATATGTCTGAGAGAAGAGTTTCCACAGTCTGTATTCCCTGACCCGCCTGTCCCGTTATAAGTATTGATATGTCGTCCATATGTGTATGAAATATGTTAACGGCTACTACAAACGCATTAAGTTTTTATCTCTTTATCCCATCCTCTTTTCAGGAGGAACGCATTATAAAGCCTGCGGCTACCAGGATGAAAGAATATCGGGATTAGATATTCATCCACATTAAAGACCGTGTTCACCCATATTAAAGACCGGTTTAATTTCGCCTGAGAGCAAGGCGGCAAGAAGCTGGCAATGAAACGTATGCTTATACGTTGAAGAAGCCGGCGACGATGCCAACGACGCTCTCAGGATGAAAGAAGACCGGGATTAGATGTTCATCCAGTTCCACACCTTGCTCTCCTCCTTCTCCAGCCAGTCCGAAGTGCCTGAAAGATACGAGTAAACATTCGATATTGAATCGAGATGGTTTTTCTCCTCCTTCATTAGAAATTTGAGAAAGACTTTTTCGTTTTCGTCTTTGGATTCGTTATAAAATTTGCTGTAAGCGGCATATCCCTTCTTTTCCAGGTCCATGGCGTTTTTGTATATGTCGAGGTTGTTTTCTGCCGGTATCCTTTTCGCTTTGAACTGGTCGAAAAATGATTTTACCTCCTTTTCAACAAGGTTTCTTTCAGATACATCCAATACATTCCCCGAGAAAACGCCCGAATAGAACTTCTCTATCCTCTCGGCGTGATCTATCTCCTGTCTCGCCAGCGTGTAGAAAAGGGTCTTGCTCAAAGGATTGTCCGTGCCGGATGCAAGATCCAGATAAAAGGATGTCCCTTCTTTTTCAAAACCGAGCGCAAATTCAAATATTTTCCTGTCCATTTTTTCATCTCCTTTCTTTTGTTTCCTTCTTTAACCTTTTTGACATTGTAAAGCACGCATTTCTTTCATTTGTCCCCGCCCGTTCATCCTAAGGAGATATCAAGAATCATCATCAGGACGAATCCCAAGAGAAAACTCAGAGTCGAGATATCTGTATTTCCGGCCCTCTGAGTTTCAGGTATCACCTCTTCAACCACTATGTAAATCATGGCCCCGGCCGCAAATGCAAGGGCATATGGCAGGATAGGCTTGAAGAAAGAAACAGCAAGGGCTCCAAGCACCCCGGCAAAAGGCTCCACCATGCCGGAAAGCTGCCCGTACCAGAAAGCCCTGCCTCTGCTTATGCCTGTGCCCTGCAGTGGAACCGAAACGGCCATACCCTCAGGAAGATTCTGCAGACCTATGCCGAGAGCCAGGGACGAAGCCATGGCAAACGTGGCTCCGGAAGCTGGAAACCTGAGGGATCCGAAAGCAACGCCCACTGCAAGCCCTTCAGGTATATTATGCAGGGTAATCGCAAGAACCAGCAGGAAAGAGAGGGAGACAGAACTACTCCCTAATCCTTCCTTCTCCTCGTAAGGCAGGTTGGGATGCAGGTGGGGTATGAGCCTGTCAAGGATGTACATGAATAAACTCCCCAGCAGGAATCCTGAAGAGGCAACCAGCCACGCAAGCATGCCGTTTTCCCCTGCAAACGTTATGGCAGGCAGGAGAAGGGAAAAGAAGCTGGCGGCCACCATCACTCCGCCCGCAAAACCAAGCGAAGAGTCGAAGAACCTTCTCGAGGGCCGCCTGTGAAAAAAGACAAAAGAGGCCCCAAGGGCGGTAAGAAACCACGTGAAAAGAGTGGCAAGAAAAGCAAGAAGGACCGGGTTCAGGTCTTTAAAATTTGTCATCATTTACCCGAATTAATATATTCAGATGCCGCTATGGCTGACTTGGCCCCTTCCCCGCACGCTATTATTATCTGCTTTTTGAAAACGTTGGTCACGTCTCCGGAAGCAAAGAGTCCCGGCACGGATGTTCTCGTTCCGCAATCTACTATTATCTCTCCGGAACCGTTCTTCTCAACCTCAGCTATGTGAGAATTGGGAACGGATCCTATCTCCACAAGCACACCCTCCACGGGGATGTTCCCCCTGGTATCCCCCGAGACGGATATCTCCTTAACAAACTTGTCGCCCCTTATCCCTGTAATACTGCTTCCCGTAAGGATTTCAACATTGGGGAAGCCTTTCAGCCTGTCGATGAGTATCCCGTCACCCGTCAGCTGACGGTTTCGCTCCACAATGTAAACCCTTGAAGAGATGCGTACCATCTGAAGCGCGACCTCCAGCCCGGAGTTGCCCCCTCCAACAACAGCAACTCTCTTTCCTGCAAAAACAGGCCCGTCACACGTTGCGCAGTATGTAATTCCCCTGTTGTAAAACTCTTCTTCCCCCGGGACGCTGAGCTTCCTGGGCTTCCTGCCCGTGCATACTATCACGCTTTTTGCCCGGTACTCTCCGCCGGCCGAATAAACTTTAAAAAAACCATCTCCCCTTTCGACCCGCCTCACCTCCTCGTTTTCCTTCAACCCTATGGTGAACTCCTTAAGGTGGGCGGCAAACTTCGCGGCAAGCTCCGGGCCTGTTATGTACTGGTGGCCCACGTAATTTTCTATGCCGGCGCTCATGAGAGTCTGGCCGCCGACGTCGAGAGTAAGCAGGAGAAAATCCATCTTCTTTCTTGCAAGATATATGCAAGCCGTTATGCCTGCGGGCCCTCCTCCCACGACTATTATCTCAAGCATTATATTCCAAGGGCCTCTTTTATGGCTTCCCTGTCAAAACCCACTATTACCTTGCCTTCTATATCTATGACGGGAACACCCATCTGCCCGGACTTGTCTATCATTTCCTTCCTCTTTTCTCCGTCCGCCCCCACGTCAAACTCCTCGTATGTTACACCGTTATCTTCAAGAAAAGTCTTTGCCTGTTTACAGTAAGGGCATGTTGAAGTAGAGTATACGGCGACCTTCTTTTTTTCAGCCATGTCAGATATTCTCCTTCCCGGGAAAATATGATCCGGCTATCCCGGTATTTACGGTATTATCTCCCGCTCTTCAATTTTCGCGAAATAACAGCAATCCTTTTGCCGAGTTCTCTTGCTATAGTGAGATCAGTTTCCAGGGGTTGTCTCGAAGAATCCGGCCCGACCACAGCGGTAGGACCGTACGGGGTTCCGCCCGATACGGTTTCAGCAAGCTCCCTGACAGAAAAAGGCACGCCCACGATTATCATGCCGTGATGGATAAGGGTCAGCATCATCGAAAGAAGGGTTGACTCCTGGCCGCCATGCATGGTTCCGGTACAGCAGAAAACGGCCGCCGGCTTGTCGACAAGAACACCCCTGGTCCAGAGTCCGCCCGTGGTGTCCCAGAAGTTCCTCATCTGGGAAGACATGTTGCCGAATCTTGTCGGACTTCCCACCACAAGACCGTCTATCTTTTCAAGCTCGCCGGGAGAGGCTACAGGAACCGCCTCCTGGTCTTTCATTGCCCTTCCTATCCTGCCGTCGGAGGCTATTACACCGGGAGGAAGAATCTCGGGAACCCTTCTTATCATGGGAATGCACCCTTCATCCTCTATCCCGGAGAATATCTCCCTTGCCATGCGGTACGTATTGCCGTACATGCTGTAATAAAGAACCATTATCCTGGTTTCCAATTACCCTGCCTCCCTGCTGTTTTCGACAAGAAGCCTTCCAATGTCCCGGGCTTTTTTTATGCATTCCGGATGCTTTTGAACGGCACCTTTTTCATCAACGCCAGGACAGAAAAGCTCGTACTTGTAAGAGGCTCCCACGGTGGCGAAGAAATTCTTCACCACCGACCTGGCGTTTTCAAAAAAATCCTTTCTGTCGGAACCTTCAACGGATATGAAAACTCCCTGCTTCCTTTTATTGTTTTTGTATGTTTTCAGCATATAAATGCCGAGCCACTGGCATTGGAAACGGTCGATCATCATCTTGGCCTGTGCCGAAACACTGCCGAAAAAAATGGGAGAAGCCAGGATGACGGCGTCCGCCTGTTCCATAAGCGGATATATCTTCTGCATCTCGTCCTTCAGCTTGCACCTGCCGTCTCCCGTGATGTCAGGGCATTCCTGGCATGGAACAAATTTCATGGAATTGAGGAAGAACGTATCCACGTGAGCCCCCATCTTCACGGCTTCTTCAAGGCAGGCGTTCAGAAGAACCTCGCTGTTTCCTCCGCGTCTCGGGCTGGCCAGTACCGCCAGTATCCTGAAAGGGCTTCTCACTTTTTTTCCTTCATCTTTTCTCCACAGCAGTAAACCTCTTTCTTATCCGTCCTGCCGCATTTCCTGCACTCGTAAACCTTCCCGTTCGAATCCTTGCGATCTCCACTGCAACACTTGCACATGACAACCTCCCGGCCCGCGGCCTATTGGTAATTTTCATATATTGACTTCTTTCGAGCCTTCCCACAAACCGTGTATATTGCAGTACGACGAAGCATAAAGCATTCCGCCCTTACCCGACTTGAAGTGAATCACGACCCCCGGAACCGTATATAGAGTGCTCGTATCCGGCCCCTCGGCTGAAGCTCCGTGGGAAGAAAATTCACACCTTGCCACCTGGTACGGGAACTTGCCGCCTTCAGGCTTGAAATAGACATCTATCCAGGAAATATGGTGGGCTGTAGTGTTGGGATGTGGTATCTCCTTGCCGATGCTTACCTTTGCAACTATGCCATTTTCAGGGCATGCCTCGATGATCTCTATCACGGGTACATGCTTCTCCCTGGCCCAGTCTCCGCTCTGGTAAAGTTCTTTCATTCCAACCTCCTTTTAAGTGCGCCGCATGGTTAATAAAAACCTTTATACTGTCTCTCAGGTTCTCTCTTTGTACCGGTCAATAGCCTTCTTGAGCTCTGTCATATAGGTGAAAGATTGGCCGCCTCCCATCAGTACCGCAACGGTCCCGGCCTCCATTATCTCCTCTTCGGTGGCGCCTGCCTTGAAAGCCTTTTCCGTGTGAAGGGCTATGCAGTAAGAACATCTCGAATTAACGGAGATGCCTACGGCTATAAGTTCCTTAGTCTTGAGACTAAGCTTCCCGTCCCTGAGAACGGAAGAGACAAATTCGTTGAATTTCCTGAACTCTTCGGGATTCATCTTCGAAAAGTATAGCATGGCCTTGTTGAAATCATCCATCATTTCCTTCATGGCTTGCCTCCCTGCCATAATCGTTTCATGCTTCTTGTCCGCCTGTTTTCTGAGAAGTCTTATTCTCTTTTTCCAAGCTCTGTGTCCAGGATAAACATGGCATCCGTCTTATCCTTTATCATGGAAAGCCTTTCCACTATTCCTGAAGCCGTGCTTTCCTCTTCAACCTGCTCCTTGACAAACCATTGAAGGGCTATGGAAGCGGCTGCGTCATTGAGGCTGTTCGCAAGGTTGTACAGGTCGGTTATCATGGCCGTGACCTGCTTCTCGTGAGCCAGCGTCTTCTGAAAAACTTCCAGCGCCGATGAAAAGTCTGCAGGCGGCCGGTCTATGGCTCCCAGCAGGATCCTGGCTCCCCTTTCTCTCATATGGTCGTAAAGCTTCATTGCATGGCTGTATTCCTCGTTCGCCTGGGCTTTCATCCAGCGGGCAAATCCTCTCAATCCCGCGTTGTCGAGGCAGGCTGACATAGACAGGTAAAGGTAACCCGAATAAAGCTCGTTTTTGATCTGTTCGTTGAAAGCATCCTGAAGTTTTTTCTCCATGTGAATTTACCCCTTTTGACTAAGCGTTGGCGGCCAATTTATTCTTCATCTCCGTAAGCCTGACAAAATGTTTTCTCTCCTCGTTAATTATCCTGTCAATTACTTTATGCTGGGTATCCTTCACGAAATTCTTTGTCTCCATGTAATACATTATGGAGTCAAGCTCGCGCCTGATGGCAAAATCAAACACGCAGGCCATGTCTTTTGAACAGGTCAGCTGCTTCTCCGTATCGCCGGAAAAAATGAGGTTGTCAGCGTAAGACCTCAGGTACTGGAAGTATTCCCCGGGATAGGTCTCGGGAGGTTCGTATTTCTCAACTTTTCCCAGCATGCCGAGAAAGGTTTTCCTGTGAACCGTTTCTTCCCCGGCAAGGTATGAGAAGAGTTCCCTTATTTCACCAGGCCCGCTTCTTTCGGCAATATCCCTGTAAAATTTCTCCCCGTTCTCCTCGATCCTTACCGCAAACTGGAATATCTCGCTCGCGTCAAAAAAAACACCCATCCTTACCTCCTTGTGAATTTATTCTCTTCAATTCACGTAAGACCAAGCTTTTCATGTTTTTCGAATATCTTTCCGGCAAGGCCTGCAAGGGATTCAAAATCCTTTTCCAAAGGATACCCCTTTGCAATAACCGGTTCAATGACCTCGATATTCCCCGGCAGCATTTCGGTTATCATCTTCAGCATGTTGCCCCCCCACCCGAACGAGCCTATGACCGAGGCAAACCTTGTTTTCGGCCTGAGGATCCTGAAAAGGTAAGTGGCATACAGGGCCGCGGGATGCGGGCCGGTAAGAACCATGGGGCTTCCGATAACGACCGTCGCGGCGTCAACCAGGGATGAGGCAAGTTCTCCCACGTCGGAGGAAACCAGGTTGAAGGGCTTCGCCCCGACACCCTGATCTATGAGCCTGTTGGTAAAGAAATCGACCATCGCGGCAACGCTGCCGTGCATGGAAACGTAAGGGATTACCACCTGGTTCCTTACCTTATCCGAAACCCAGTCCCTGTATGCATCGAGGATGAAGGAAGGATTCCTGTGAACCGGGCCGTGGCTTGGCGCGATTACCTCGGGGGAAAGGGCTTCCACCGCTTCAAGATGCCTGGCGATATTGCTTCTGAAAGGCATCATTATCTCGGCGTAATACCTCTTGGCCGAAGCGTAAAGCTTACCGTCACTGCGGCCGTAAAAATCGCTTTCTGCAAGGTGGGAGCCGAAAAGGTCGCACGGGAAAAGTATCTTTTCTTCGGGACAATACGTGAGGATAGTCTCAGGCCAGTGCGCCCAGGGAGCATCCATGAAAACCAGGCTCCTTCTGCCTATTGAAAGGGACTGGCCGTTTTTGACCTTTTCAATTTTCTCAGGCGGGATGAGAAGCATTGACTGAAGCAGGCCGGATGCCTTCTCCCCTGCCAGAACCCTTGAACCGGGAAATCGTTTGAGCATCTCCGGGATGCTTCCGCTGTGATCCTGCTCGGAATGGTTGGAAACTATGTAATCGATCCTGTCAACCCCTATCTTCTCAAGCCCCCTGACAAGATCCATAGTCTTTGACGGGTCGGCGGTATCTATGAGAACATTCTTTTCATCCCTGATGAAATACGAATTGTAGGTGGTCCCGTCCGGAAGGGGAATAAGCTCATCGAAAAGCTTCCTGTCCCAGTCATGGATAATCATGCCGTAAACACCCTTTTTAATCTCGCTTATGACCATCTTTCAATCCTCCATCCTTGCCCGGATTCATCCGGCCGGGCCGGAAATCTATTCTTATTTCACTTTTTCAAACTGGTCCTTTCCGACCCCGCACAGCGGGCATTTCCAGTCTTCAGGAAGGTCATCGAAACTCGTTAACGGCTTTATACCGCCGTCAGGATCGCCCTGCGCCGGATCGTATATGTACCCGCATACCTTGCACTCGTACTTGTCCATTATCATTTTCTCCTTTTTTGTTCGGCAATAATTATTTCTTTGAAAATTTTAGTTCGCCCCTGCACGCGCGGCCTCGGCGCATTTTTTGCACGTTCCCCTGAAATTCATATGATACTCGTCCACTATGTGGCCTTCTATCTCCTTCCTGGAGAGAAGCTCGCAGTCATGGAATATGTCGTATACGACCCCGCATTTCCTGCACTTGAAATGGAGATGGGCACTCCCGGAATAATCGTATCTCACCTCGTTTTCCTCCACGGTAACCTGGGAGACTATTTTCTTTGCCACGAGCACCTTTAGGGTATTGTATACCGTTGTCCTCGAAAGTGTCGGTATCTCCTTTTCCAGAGACCGGTATATGGTATCTACCGTTGGATGGGTCCTGTGGTTGACAAGATATTCAAGAATCTTCAGCCTGTGGTAGGACGCCTGTACATTCTTGCTTTCAAGCAACTGAACTATCGATTCCCTATTCATTTAAATACCTCCCCGTTGAAGAAATGCCAGAAGACAAAATCGAGATGAGGCATGGGGATAGATACGACACTGAAAGCGAATTCTGCCATCGCCTTCTCAATTTCCTTGTATTTTTTTCCAGAAAGGCTCCCCGGAATTTCGCTTATGACCCCTGCCAGAAAAAGCCCCCTGAGTATATGCCTGTCAAGTATTGCAAGGTCAAATCCCTTGCCTGTATTTCTCAGGAAATGGCTGGCTTCCTTGTAGCCCATTCCTCTGACATTTTTCACGATATATTCCCTCATCAGGAAAGGATCCTTTTCCCCGTTTATAATATTTCTCATAAGGGAATCTTCGCCAAAATACCTTTTCCTCGCCTCTACTATGTACCTCGCCTTGTTATTCCTGAACCTCACTCCGTTGAAACCCATGGAGATCTCCTTCTCGGATCCGTGTGAAAGAAGGCCGTTCCCGTAAAGCCTTTCAACGTTTTCCCAGCATACCCGCGCCTTGCACTGCGGCGTCAGCAGGCAGAAGAAGAACTCCTTTTCGATCTTTTCATCCGTTTTATTATTCCTGAACTCGTTTAGCCTTGACAAAATTTCAGGTTTTACTGTCTTGTGTAAATTCTGCAAACTTGTAATAATGTCAACCATTTGTTATATTATACCCTTCTTTTAAAGGGTAGCAAGCCTTGAAAAGACTCGTACCCCTCTTCACCCGCCTTTCCAAAAACTTGTTCAGTCTTTATCCAAATCCTTCTTACCCATCCCTGAACACTGAAGTCTTTCCGTCATGCAAAATGCCTTGATATCCAGTCCCCTAAGAAATGGGTAATAAGAATTACGATCAATGCAATAAATATGTGTTCCCCGATCACCGGGAGAGGCCTCTCGCCCTGGTTTTTTGCAAGTATGTAACTGAATACTGTAAGAAGCGCTATTCCCCAGGCTATGCTTACAGGGACGGCAACTGGAAGAGGCAGGAAGATCACCGGCAGGAGAAATGTGATGGCAAAGATGAATTTTGAAAGAAATGTGGAGATGGTCGATATCCATATCTCTCTCTTGCCGTGCTTGTTTTCGGCCTCTTCGGAAACATGTATCCCCAGCGCGTCGGAGAGAGCGTCTGCTACGGCTATGGTGAGTATTCCTCCCATAATAACGGCCCTCGAGTGGGTTCCTGAATGAAGCCCCACGAGCAGGCCCAGGGTGGTTATCACCCCGGAAGTCACTCCGAAACTGAGTCCTGTTTTAAGAGAATGGTCCATTATGTTTTAATCCCCCCCTTGTGTCGGACGATGTTTTCAATGCATATTCTTGCGCTCTCCATTGGTTTTCTTTCCCTTATATCGCTGAACTCCACAATAAGCCACTCTACGCCTGTCTCTCCAGCCTTTCTGCATATGGCATCCATGTCGAGGATTCCTTCACCTGCTTCTGCAACAGAACCGTCCCGGTTGATATCCTTGCAGTGCAGTAGTGGAACCCTTCCTCTGAATTTCTCCAGCCATTCAACGGGATCGCCCCCGGCCTTTGAAATGAAATGAGTATCGAGCTCGAATCTGACCATGTCCCTGTCCGCTCGTTCCGATAGCATGGACATGGGAGTTACAATGTTTGTAGGTCCGACCTCAGGGGCGTGGTTATGGTAGAGAAGGGTCATGCCGGCACGGCGTGCTTCCTCACCGGCCCTTTCTATGGTTTTTATGGCTGAATCCCATTCTTTTATCATGTCAGGGGTTCCGACCGTAACATAACGGTAACCTAAGCGCCCCTTGCGCACGTATATGTCATCGGAGCCGTCAAAAAGCCTGTTTATGCCGTCTGAATATATCCCGACAGCTTTCAATCCTTCATCCTCAAGACAATCGGCAAGCTTTTCGGGGTCGGCCTTCCCAAAAGAAAAAGCAAACTCTACGCCCTCATATCCCATCGAGGCAAGAGCTTTCAACGTGGAAAGATAGTTCCGGTTGTAATCTTCGGGAATGGAATATAACTGTATCCCTATTCTCATAACGCCTCCTGGCGAATATCATCCCGAAATAGATTTGGGAGACAAAGCAATTTGGTCTATAATGTTATACTATTATACCATATATCAGGAATCATTTATCCTTTGAAACGTAAAGGATAAATGAAAGGGGAAAAGATGCTTATTTTGATAATTTTGGCCGCACTCTACATGGGCTGGTCAATGGGGGCAAACGACGCGGCAAACTGCGTTGGCGCTAACATAGGATCGGGCATGATGAGTGTAAAGACCGGCATAATAATAACCTGCTTTTTCAGTTTTCTCGGAGCAGTCCTCTTCGGCGGAAACGTTATTAAGACAATAGGAGACGGGGTTGTCTCCTTAAAGAGCCTCGGGCAGTCCAGGATAGACTTAATAGCGATGTCATCCCTTTTCAGCGCGGCACTGTGGGTAACAATCGCCACTTACAAAAAATTTCCCGTGTCAACTTCCCATTCAATAGTGGGCGCAGTTGCAGGCGGCGGAATGGCGCTCAATACCACGATTCACTGGAATAAGATAGGAGACATCGCATTATGCTGGATCATAACACCTGTCGGTTCATGCATATTCGCCATACTTCTCTACTACATTTTAAGGTTCCTTTTCGAAATCCCTTACATAAGGCAAAGGCGCAAAAACCTGGCCCGGGCGCTCATCTACGTTACAAGCGCCTACCTTGCTTTCATGTGGGGAGCAAACGACGTGGCCAATGCCACTGGAATCCTGTACGGAACGCAGAGATTCACGACTTTCAATGCGGCATTTCTGGGGGCCCTTGCCATAATCGTGGGAACGGTTACATGGGGATACAGGGTGATAGAGACGGTTGGATTCAAAATAGTCAACATAACGCCCGTGATGAGCATCGCAATATTGATAGCAACCGCTCTGAACATACAGATTTACACCCATTACGGCATCCCAGTGTCAACTTCCCATTCCATCGTAGGCTCAGTGTGGGGAGCCGGGATCGTACAGGGAATAAAGACAATGAACATGAAACTGGCAAGGGATATAGTTCTGACATGGGCCCTCACTCCACTTGTATCGGGAGTTATCACTTTCTTTCTAACGAAAACCATCCTTTTTTTGAGGTAAACGCCGGAGGTAAAAATGGACAGGACAAGAAATATCTTCGCCTGGCTGGGAAGCAAGGAGGAAAACACGATACTGAATCTCGCCCTGAAACACGTTGAGGAATCTCTCAAGTGCGTCATTGCCATGAAAGACACCATAGAATCGGTCTTAAACAACGATATAGAATCGAGAGACATACACATAAACGAGGCAAAAAACGCTGAACATATGGGAGACGAGATTAAGAAAGAGATAATGAGCGAACTTTCAAAGGGAATGTTCATGCCTCCCGACAGGGAGGACCTTGTGCTTCTCAACGAGTCGCTTAACGATATAGCCGACAGCGCAAAGGGGGTTGTAAGACTATTGGAATTCTTTGACAAGGAGACCTCTCTCGCCCTTGAGAAGCTCATGCTTGACAGCAGTCTCATAGCGGTAAAAGCTGGCGAAAAACTCCGGAATGCCATAAATTACCTCGTACAGAGCAATGCCGACAGGATAATGATAGAATGTGCCGGCATAGAGACCCTCGAAAAGGAAGGGGACGACAAGAGAAGGGACCTCATCAAGGAACTCATAAAAACAGAACTTCCCGCACAGATGTCCATACTGGTATACGAGATAATAGATAACCTTGAGGATGTTATCGACTACGTAAAGAAGGCGGGGGACATGGTAAGGCTACTTGCCATCAAGGCAAGGTAGAAAGGGGAGACAAGGATGATAATAGACATACACGAACACTACAGTTACGAAAAGGATTACCTGGGCAGGCTGCTGGACTCCATGGATAAGGCCGGAATAGATAGAACGTGCCTCTCTCCCTATCCTCCCTGTTTCGAGTATCCCGGAAACAGGAAAGTCATGGAAGCGGCGGAAAAATATCCTGACAGGATCATCCCTTTCGGCTTCGTAAGGCTCGGGGAAGACGGCCCTGACTTTGTTCGTGAACTCCGGGACGAAGGATTCAGGGGCATTAAGATGCATACGCCTCCGCTTAACTACGATGACACATCCTTTTTTCCGGTTTACGCCAAGGCGGCAGAACTTGAGCTTCCCATACTTTTTCATACCGGAATGGTTGGAGTACAGCCGGCAAAAGGGAAGGAAAAATATAACGTCTCCGGGGCAAGAATGAGACCTGCCTTTATAGATACCGTCGCAAAGGCTTTCCCGGGGCTTAATATCATCATCGCCCACCTGGGCATGCCGTGGCACGAGGAAGCCGTGATAACCCTCAGGTACAACAGGAACGTTTACTCAGATTTAGCCCTTGGCAACCATTACGGTTTCGATAATTACAGCCCTTCTTTTTTCAGGAGCCTTTTCCTGAGAGACAAGGATTTCATGCAGATAGTCTTTGGAGGAAGCCATTACGGACACAGCGGCTGGATCCTCGAAAGAAGGTACATGGACATCTTCAGGGCGCTGGGAATAGACCAGTCAATACAGAACAAGATCCTGGGAGAGACGCTCGCGTCCATACTGAAAATATGATTCCCCCCCGTGAATCAGGCAGGACCCGCAAGGAAGAAAGGATGCCCCGCTCCTTTTCGCACAGGGATTAATCCCTGTTGATTTGACTCGGAAGTGGAATAATATTAAAATCTCAGAGTGAGTTTTCGCCTTGCCTTCCCCGAAAACTCCGAGCGGGAAACGCTGGAGGACATTCTTTATACAACTGCCCGGTAAATTGTCCGCATCCCCCGGGATCATAACATTATAAGGGTCCGGGTCTTCTCCGTAAGGAAAATACGGGACCGGAGCCATGAACAGGAACCATTACTTGGGAGAAAATAATGGAAGTGAAAAAGGACCTGCTTTATACTAAAGAGCATGAATGGATAAAGATAGAGGGAAAGGTGGGAACCATAGGCATAACGGCCTACGCCGCCGATACCCTTGGAGACATAACATTCGTGGAACTCTTTTCCGCGGGAGAAAAGGTTCCCCAGTTCGGAAAAATCGGTACCATAGAATCTGTAAAGGCGGCATCCGACATATACACGCCGCTTTCCGGAAAAATAACGGATGTGAACGGCAGGACCTCTGATTCGCCCGAAATCGTCAACAGCTCCCCTTATGACGAAGGCTGGCTTCTCAAGATAGAGATTGAAGGGAACGAATCCGAAAAGTCAAACCTTATGAAACCGGAAGATTACGAGGAGTACCTTAAGACAATTTAACGGAGGGCGCACCCCTGGAACAACCGGCGCTCCGGCTTATTCCTGGAAGTTCTCGCAAAAGGGAATATAAAACTACAGAGGTTTCCAAAAATGAACTACACACCCCATACAGGCGACGAAGTAAGGAAGATGCTTTCCGAGATAGGAGCCGGCTCGATGTTGGAACTCTTTTCGGATATTCCCGAAAACATGAGGCCCGCCTCTTTCAACATCCCTGAAGGAAAATCTGAATTCGAGGTACTCAGGCACCTGCAGGAGCTCTCATCAAAGAATTCCGCATCCCTCACGAATTTCATCGGGGCGGGCTTTTACAGCCATTACATTCCCGCAGCCGTTGACGCCATCAGCTCCCTGCCGGAATTTTACACCGCCTATACCCCTTACCAGGCTGAAGCTTCCCAGGGATGGCTGCAGGCCATCTACGAGTACCAGACATCCATATGCGGGATGACAGACATGGATGTATCGAACGCTTCTCTGTACGACGGGGGCACGGCTCTTTACGAAGCGTGCATGACAGCCGTCAGGGCGAACGGAAGGAAGAAGATTCTTGTTGATGCGGGGGTAAACATAATCTACTGGACGATGATCAAGTGCTACACTTCCAACCTTTCTCTCGAGATGGTAAAGGTCCCCGTCAGGGACATGAGAACAGACAAGGAGAACATTTGCAGGCAGATGGACGAAAAAACGTCTGCGATAATCCTCCAGAACCCAAACTTCTTCGGATGTGCGGACGACTTTTCGGACATAATAGAGATTGCCCACAAAAAGGGCATCCTGGTCATCATGTCGGTATATCCTGTATCCCTGGGAATATTGAAGACCCCCGGGGAGATGGGAGCCGACATCGCCGTGGGAGAGGGACAGAGCCTTGGCATCCCGCTTTCCTTCGGCGGTCCCTACCTGGGATTCATGGCTTCGAAAAAGGAGCTCGTCAGGAAGATGCCGGGAAGGATCATCGGGCGGACGCTCGACCGGAACGGGAAGGAAAGCTACGTGATGACCCTTCAGGCCAGGGAACAGCATATAAGGAGGGAGAAAGCGACATCGAACATATGCTCAAACGAGGCGCTCTGCGCGCTCAGGGCGGTCGCTTACCTCTCCCTGCTCGGGAAGAAGGGAATACGGGACCTCGCCCTCATCAACCTTGACAAGGCTGCCTTCGCCAAGGAAATCCTCGAAAAGATCCCGGGAGTCATAAAGGTCGGAGAACCTCCGTTTTTCAACGAGTTTCCCGTTCTGCTGTCGAGAAATGCCGATGAGGTGGTACACAGCATGATAGCCAGGGGATACATCCCCGGCCTTCCGCTCGGAAGGTTTTACAAGGGAATGGATAACCACCTTCTCGTGGCGGTCACGGAAAAGAGAACAAAAGAAGAGATTGTAAAATTTGCAGAAAGCCTGGAGGCCGTACTATGCAACTGATATTTGAAAAGAGCCGGCCCGGAAGGACCGGCTTCAAGATACAGAAAAAGGATGTGCCGGCAACGGCTAAACTGCCGGAGAATCTCATGAGAAAAACCGACACGGGCTTGCCGGAAGTCTCCGAGCTCGACGTTATAAGGCATTTTTCCGGGCTGGCCAACATGAACTTCTGCGTGGATACGAATTTTTACCCTCTTGGGTCCTGCACGATGAAATATAACCCCAAGTTCACCGAAAAGGCGGCCGATTTCGAAGGATTCAGGGAGGTGCATCCTCTCCTTCCCCAGCTTATGGGCGGAGGAGTCCTGACCCAGGGATGCCTTGAGATTCTTTACAACATGGAGATGCTTCTCAATGAGATAACCGGGATGGACGCATTCACCATGCAGCCCCTGGCCGGGGCCCATGGAGAACTCACCGGGGCGATGATTATCGCGGCATACCACAAGAGCAGGAAGAATAATAAAAAGTACGTGCTCGTTCCGGATTCATCCCACGGAACCAATCCCGCAAGCGCGGCGATAGCCGGGTTCGATGTCATCGTTATCCCCTCAGATAAGGACGGGGTAATGGATATAAACGAATACGGGAAACACCTCGGCGAAGACGTTGCCGGGGTAATGCTCACGTGTCCCAACACCCTGGGCATCCTTAACCCGCGGGTAAAGGAAATATGCGAAATGGGACATAAGGCCGGAGCCCTCATGTATTATGACGGGGCAAACCTGAATGCCATACTGGGCAAGATGAGACCCGGAGACGTGGGTTTCGACATAGTCCACCTCAACCTCCACAAGACCTTTGCAACCCCGCACGGAGGCGGAGGACCGGGGGCAGGCCCCGTAGGGGTCAAGGAACACCTGGCGGAATTCATGCCCATATCAAAAGTTGTCCGGCGGACCGACGGCACATTCTGCCTGGATTACAATTACCCGAAATCCATAGGATACATCGCTCCTTTCTACGGCAATTTCGGAGTAATAGTAAAGGCTTACGCCTACCTGCTTATGCTGGGAAAATCGGGATTGATAGATGCCGCGGAAAAAGCCGTGCTGAACGCCAATTACGTCAGGGCAAAACTCGACGGGTTCTACAAGCTGCCCTATAACAGGAAATGCATGCACGAGTGCGTATTCTCAGCCGAAAAACAGAAATCAAACGGAGTCAGCGCACTGGACATAGCAAAGTACCTGATAAGCAGGGGTTTCCACCCTCCAACGGTATATTTCCCCCTGATAGTGAAAGAGGCCCTCATGATAGAGCCCACCGAAACCGAGAGCAAGGAGACCATCGACAGATTTATCGATGCAATGAAGGATGCGGCGGAACTGGCAGAGAAAGATCCGGGAATTTTCGCAAAGATGCCCGATAACACCCCCGTGCAAAAACCGGACGAGGTTAAGGCCGCAAGGGATCTCGACATCAGGTGGAGAGGGTAATGAAGAAATGGAGGTTTATCTTTTCCGGCCATCAGCATCCGTCTCTCAACATGGCCGTGGACGAAGCCCTTCTCGAGATGCACGTCTCGTCGGGTACGCCCATCCTCAGGATATACGGCTGGAAGCCCCACGGCTTCAGCCTCGGCTATTCACAGGATCCGGAGCTTGTGCTTGACACGGAAGGATGCGCCAGGGATGGAGTCCCCTTCGTGAAGAGAGCCACCGGGGGAGGTATAATTTTCCACGGAGACGAGGTTACATACTCTCTTGCATGCTCGGAAGATGACGTGGGAAACCCGGTCTCGGTCAAAGAAGCATACAGGCTCATATGCTCCTTCCTGATGGAAACGTACCGCAGGTTCGGCCTCGATCCGCATTTTGCAATAGACGTGCCAGGCAGGGAAAAGATCAAATCCACCTTCTGCTTTTCATCCTTTGAAGATTACGATATCCTGGTAAAGGGAAAGAAAATCGGCGGAAACGCACAGAAGAGGAAGAAGAAATTCATACTTCAGCACGGATCCATACCGCTTAGCCTGAACATGAAGTTCGCATCGAAATACGTCAGGGAGCCCCTCTTCCCCGCGGAAAGAAATTCCACATCCCTTGGAGAGGCCATGGGTAAAAGGGTTGAATTTGAAGAGTTTGCCGGGACCATGAAGGAAAGCTTCATTGCCTCGTTTGACGCGATCCTCGAGGAATCGGCCTTTTCGGCCGCCGAAGAGATGCTCATAGAGAAGAGCCTTGTAACCGTAAAAAGCCGCACTTAGGGCATCTCCCGGCCGTTTGCCGCGCCGTATATCCCGTGGTGCGGCCCTTCCCACGGGAGGGAGTTCCATTTTATGGAGAAAAAAACAATACCCGTATTTCAGAAAAAGAAGATAAGGTTTTCGGACACGGTGGCAACTAAAAACGCCCTCAGGAAGCTGGGACTCCACTCCGTATGCGAAGAAAGCAGGTGCCCCAACATCGGGGAATGTTTTAAAAATAAAACCGCAACCTTTCTTATTCTCGGGGACGTATGCACGAGAAACTGCGCTTTCTGCTGCATAAAGAAAGGGCTTCCCTGTCCGCCGGACACCGAGGAACCTTCGCGTGTTCTCGAAGCTGTCAGGGAGCTTGGCATTGAACACGTTGTAATAACCAGCGTGACCAGGGACGACCTTCCGGATGGAGGAGCCGGCTTTTTCGGAACGACGATAAAGATGATCCGGGAAGCATTCCCCGACAAAAGGATAGAGGTTCTCGTTCCGGATTTTATGGGGAAAGAGAGTTCCATCAGGATAGTATCTGACAGCCTGCCAGATATATTTTCTCATAACGTTGAGACTGTACCGTCCCTTTACCGGGCGGTAAGAAGCAAAGCAGATTACAGGAGGTCACTCGGGGTTCTCGAACTCGTGAAGAAGCTTAACAGAAAACAGCTGACCAAATCCGGACTTATGCTCGGGCTTGGTGAAAAAATGGACGAAGTGGTCAGTACAATGAGGGATATCGCCTCGGCCGGATGCGATTTTCTGAGCATCGGCCAGTACCTCGCCCCCGGCAAAAAAAACCATAACATATCGTTCCACGCCTCGGAGGAAGACTTTGAATACCTGAAACTTAAGGGAAGAGAAATGGGATTCACCCACGTGGAAAGCGGACGTTACGTCCGCAGTTCATACAACGCCAAAAGGTACATTCATCCCCGTAAAGACTCCGCACAAGCCTTATAGAACCGGGACGATATTACCGCTGCACACCCCTTTTTTGATGTTTCAGCTCCACATCGTCGAAATAGGCCCCTTTGTCGCTGAAAAGCGCAAGGATAAAGGAGGTAACCTTCTTCCCGCGGCTTTCTGCGGGGATAACAATACTGCCCGTTTTTTTTGACCAACCGGTTTCCGTTGAAACCAGGAATTGTTCCGATCCGGTGAAAATATCCCTTCCTTTTTCGTCACGGCAATAATAATAGAGGCAGACCCCTGCCCCCGAATCATTCTTTTCTTCCGACCTCGAGTAAAATGAAACCTCCACAGAATCCCCTGCCGATGCATCCATGCCTGTCGTATACATTAAATGGCCT
>JAKPNC010000250.1 GCA_029548585.1 bacterium
GTTGCAAGGTACGTGAGACTGCCGTCACTCTTGATGACAACCCTGTCTTTCTCGTCCCCGTAAGAAGAACTCCGGAACCACCATGACGATTCCGAAAGGTAGAGAAGATCCCTTTTCTTGAGATCATCTATCAGTTCCCGGACAGACCCGTTTTCGATAAAGGATGATTCCCTTACCCAGCTGTCGAAGGAAACTCCGAAGGTAGCCAGGTCTTCCTTTATCCCTTCGAGTATACGGCCGGAAGCATAATTGTCAAAGAAAGAGTCGTCTTTCCCTTCAGCGTCCGACAGCTCCCCTGCCAGGCCTATCAGGTATTCCCCCTCGTAGCCTTCCTCGGGAATGGGCGACTCCAGGCCTTTTGCCTGGAGATATCGGGCCTTCAGGGATTTCCCGAGAAGGTGTATCTGCCTTCCCCCGTCGTTCAGGTAGTATTCCCTGGAGACATGGAAGCCGGCATATTTCAATATCCTGGCCAGGGCCTCCCCGTACGCCGCCTGCCTTCCGTGGGCTATGGTAAGAGGGCCGGTCGGATTGGCGCTGACAAACTCTATGAGAACTTTCTCTTTCCTGGAAGAGCCGTCTTTCAGGGATGTTCCCCCGCTTTCGTGTATCTCTCTCGCAAAATCAAGGTAAAAGGAATCTTTAACGAAAAAATTCACAAACCCGTTGATGATATCAACTTTCTCCAGGTAAGAGGGATTCAGCCGGGATATCGATTCACACAACTCCGCCGCCAGCTTGCGGGGATCAAGCTTTCTTGACCTGGCTTCCTTCAGGGCGGCATTTGTGCAGAAATCCCCGAACTCTTTCCGGGCAGAGGGCATGACGTATATATCGTCTTTTATATCTTCAAACCCGGGTATTGACCTGAAAGCATCAACGAGGGTTTCTTCAATTTGGCTCTTTATGTTTTTCATTGTCTTCTTCCGACCTTATTTCTTTCAGGATTTCCTCAACCTTGAGTTCCGGCATCTCGTCTAATTTGAAATATAGTTCCGGCGTGTGCCTCAGGGCCGTTTTCTTTGCAAGCTTGTGTTGTATGTATCCGCATGCGTTCCTGATGGCTTCAAAGGACTCTTCCCTTTCTTCGGGACTTCCCATGACGCTTACTCCCACGGTGGCATTTCTGAGATCCCTTGAAATCCGGACGTACGTGATGGTAAAAAAACCGATTTTCGGATCAGAAACTTCCTTTCTGATTATCTCGTCGAGGTCTTTCTGCAAGAGGTTTTCGACCTGTTTCTGCCTCCTTGTACCGGTTTCCATTCTACCTTCCATTCTCTTGCTCCTTGTAATTTTTTTCGTATTCCAGCAGAGCCGCAACCAGGGATTCAGCCTCCGGGGGCATTGAGACTTTTCCCCTGAACAGTATATCCCTTATCTTTATTTCCGGGTCGTCGTAAAAAACCTGGTTAGACTTGTCGTCGCTGGCTATCACGCCTCCTTCAAACGAGATCCCGGCAAAGAGCCCCTTTGCCCTCGAATATATGAGTATTCCTGCGGCAGGTATGCCTACCTTCGCGCCTGCTTCCCTCCCTACCGGCCCGGCCGCGGCAGAAATCTCCCCGCCTATCTTGAGCCTCGATTTGAGAAGAAGGTCCAGTCCTTCCTTGTTCATCACCAGCAGGATCGCATCCACCATCTTCGCGCCAACCTGGAAGCCAAAGCTTCCCTCTGCGGTGGCTATGAATGCCGGGGGACTCCATTTCCTTGTTTCCCTGTCCCTTGCAAGGACTATGCCGTTGCCTCCCTTGGCACCCAGAACGAAACCCGCCTTGTACTGTCTCAGAAAAATTATTGCGTCGGCATCATGAAGCAGTTGGTTGGGAATGGCGCTGTCAGGCGCATCGATAAAATAGTTGAGAGTCTTCCCGGCCAGCTTGATTCTTTCCCCAAGCTCCCGGCTTGTCTCGCAGAAAACCTGCGAAGAAAAAACCGCAAGGACGGCCAATACAATTCCTGTTCTTTTCATTTCAACCTCCTATTTTCTTAAAGACAGTAAGGTGAAGTTTCCAATAAATATTATATAACCTCGGAGCTTAATTTGCAATTTCCCTGCTTTAAGGCAGAAGGCGGATTGCAAGCCAAAAGTTTTAAATCCACTCTATCTTGACGGCAGGCAGAATCTGACCCGGGAAACAGCAGGAAACATTGAGTGACCCCTGTGTAATTCCAAGAAAAGAGAGGTCTCCTCCTTGCAGTCTAAGGAAAAAAAGGTTGATACTGCCAGATTTGCTTGCCTTTTAGCCCTTTTGGTGGTAAATTAAACCTGATGGAAAAAAAAACAACTGAAAGATGGATTAAGGGAGTTATTCTGTTCGGGTTTGCTCTTTACGTTTTTCTATGTCTTCTCTCCTACAACCCTTTCGATCCTTCCTTTTCGTTCGCAAGGCTCGGCTCCCCGGTTAACAGCACGGTGGCCAATTTCGGCGGGAAACTCGGGGCATACTTTTCCGGCCTTCTCTTTTTTCTCCTGGGCCACTCCGCCTACCTGCTGATCTTCCTCCTCCTTTTCCTGGGAGTTAACGTGATATGGGGGGAGGCTACGGGAATATGGCGGAAGATTGGAAGTTGTGCCGGCCTGGTGCTGGCTGTGTCGGTATTTTTGGCAATAAGAAACGGAAACTCTTTCTCGGGAGGGCTCCTGGGATTCATGGCAGCTCCTTTCCTGAGCGAGTATCTCGGGGAAAGGGGCATATACCTGGTTATCGCGCTCCTGGTGGCAGGCTCTATACTTGCCGGATACAGGATATTCATCAGCCCTTTCAGAACGGCCTTTGAAAGCTATGCCGAATCAAGGCAGGAAAGGATACCCCTGCCTGTCGACA
>JAKPNC010000251.1 GCA_029548585.1 bacterium
AGGTCTATCCATCTCTTCATGTAATCAATCGTTTTTTCGAATTTTGCATTGCCAGGGGCAGAGATGTCCACAGGTTCTTTGCCTTCGGAGTCTCCGGTTCTTATACCCCGGGTATCCATGCAGAAATGTCCCTGCAGGAAAGATAACCCTCTCTCCGAGGCATATTGCCTGAAATCCCTTCCTGCTTTTTCAGGTGACGATTCCCCCAGCAGGTCGTGACCATGCTCCTCGCTGAGTTCTGCCCACTTCCAGCCGCGCCTGGCAAAGGTTTCCGCCATATCCCTGGGCATGAGCTCAAAAAGATAGCTTGTCCACAATGAAGGTTTCATGGTTATAAGCAGTCCTGTTTAGCTATTCAAAAAAAGAGTTTTCTGAAGGTTGCTATTTTACCATTACGTCCCAGTATCTTGCCCTTTTATCATTTCCTTCCGGACCCGAAACCTCAAGCATTACCACGTAAGAGATGCCGGCTTTTTCGTAAGAGTGAACCGGATTTTTCTCCGTGGATGTGTTCCCGTCTCCAAAGTACCATTTCCAGGAGGTGATGTTTCCATGGGATTGGTCGAAGAAGGCTATCTTCCTGCTTTCCATGTCAAGAACCTTGAATGTCCATTCCGCTTCGACGGGCTTGCGGAATTTATTCTCAAGGGGCATCAGCCGGAACGGAAGCGCATCCGAGGCCTGGGCCCACGGCTGCGGCCTTTCACCTGAATATCCCAGTTGTGTCAGTGAATAAAAGGCATCATATCTATTCTCGCCGTCGTAATCAAGAGTCATCCACGTGATGCCTATGACTTTATCCTCGCAGAAGTCTGACTCAACGCTGTACTCCGGCCCTCTGTAAGAAGCGAAATCGTAAACGGTGACGTAAAATTCGAGTACGAGTTTGCCTGCTTCACCGTGCTTGAATTTGTAAGAATAGGCGTAATTTGCGTAGGGGAATTCCTTGATCCATGGCTGGGATCCCCAGACGATGGTCCAATCTCCGTCTATGGGAGGAGTAAATATGTGGAAATTCTGGGCGTGGTGGCCGCTGAACCTGAAATGGTTTTCTATCCTGTCTTTCAAAAGAGGGTTGCTGATCAGGTTTCCGCCGGAACGGTCTCCGTCCACTACGATTTCGAAGAGGTCGTTCATGTATCCTTTGGCGGTACTTGAATCAACCCTCCCGAAGTCCCAGAAATTGTCGTAGGCTTCGTACTTGAAATAAAGCCTGTTGAGTCCTTTTACCCATCCTACCGTTACGGAAAGATCGTAGTCCTGGGGGTCGTTTGGCTTGTTGTGTATTATATCCTTTACCTGGTCAAGTCCATACGTGTATTCTGCCGGAACAATTGTCCAGTCATCAGTTTTTCCGTCTATGGAGGGGATCATGTTCCGGGGAAACTGGAATACCTTGAATTCCCTGGTATCTTTCGCTATCTCCTTCTTCACCTGCTGAGAAAAGCAGCCGGTTGTAAAAATAAAGAAGAATAATACTGATGCGGCATAATGCAAATCGGTCCTGGACTTCATGAGGCCTCCCGTGTTTTCATGATTATCACGATTAACACTTTTTTCTTCATTAAAGCATTCCCGGGGCTTCTTGTCAAATGGCGGCGTTTACTGGCATACACCCTGGGTTTGACAAGAAGGATTTATTATTTTATCCTGAAAGTATATGAACATTCTCGTTAAACGGGAATCGGATTATTCCAATGGAGAATCTTCCGCATCAATATATAAACGGCTGCCTGGCCGTCAATGCCGGATAACCATTTTCAAAGTCCCCCGGGAGGAAAAATGTTCCGATTGACTCATGCCGGTTCAATTTCCACGAGATTTGCCGTTATTATATTTGCCTTTATACTTTCCCAATCATTAAGCGCTGCACCCGGCAAGGATTTCGAGATCCCTCTGGACCTGAAAGAATGGAGGTTCGTTTCCAGGGGCCATTTCAGGGGTTACAATGACAGAAGAGATCTTTTCCAGATTGTCCATCCCATGGAACCGGCCGCCGCGGGCGATTATGGCAGGATGGAAAGGAGCCTGAAGCTTCCGGAAGGAGCCGAAGCGCCCTACACTCTGCGTTTTTATGTCAGCGACAACATATACGGTGAGGTACCTCCCAGGAATGTCGACATAAGAAAAGGACACCGTTACGGCCAGGTTCTCCTGGATGGGAAAGTAATATGGTCCCGGGACATATTTGTCAATTCTCCCCTGAGCGATCCTCCGTACACGTGGGTTGACCTTACTCCCTATGTAAAGCCCGGCCGTCTTTTCAACCTTTCATTCCAGCTCTGGCAGGAGGTCGACAGCTCAAGTGTGATGGAGGGAGACATCATAAAACTCGGAGTCTATGCCGGGACAACAAGGCCTTACGATCCGCTTCCAAGGGAAAAATATTCCACCTGGAGTTACTGGGGTGATTTTTCAATCTTTTGCGGCGAGATACAGGAGAAGGAAAAGATGGTGCCTGTGTTCAAGCCGCGTATAAAGGCGAATGACATGAGCGACATTTACAAGCAGGGACCCGTTGAGGAGAAAATGGTCTCCCTTGCGCTTGAAAAAGGCGAGTTGTTGGACGGATCGTGGGATTGGCCCGTAAGCCAGGGTATTCCCCTTCCCTCTGGCGCAGTCAGGGATGTCTCCGGCTTATCCCTTGCCATGACAGGCGGCAAGCCTGCCAGGGCCGTTTTTACCCCCATGGGAAGGTGGCCCGACGGAAGCTTGAGATGGGTCCTTCTCGATGTACTAATTGGAAAAAACGAAAGGGGGAATTACCGGTTGCTGTATGGCGGGAAGGTAAACGCCCCCGCGCAGGAGGCGAAAGACTTCATAGTTAAGGGGAATGGAAAGCTGGAGATGGGAAACGGAATTGTGAAAGTAAAATGGAACATTGGCAAGGATGGCCGGCCGAATGATTTGGAGATAGGGACTGAGGGGGGCAGAAAGACTGTCAGGGATATTGAACCCTATATGTTTGTGGGAAGCAGGAAGCTTAAAGCAGCCTGGAAAGAAGGCAGGTGGCTTTCCGGATCCTCCCGGAGGTCCGAGATGGAGATTTCCGGAGAACTGGTTGCCGATGACGGATTCCGTTACGGATCATGCCGTATGCGTATTGCAATGCACGCAGACTCGCCGCTTCTAAGGGTGTTATACACGGTTGTAAATGAGAGGGGAGAAGCAGTTCCTGAAGACCGGCCCGATACAGATAAGGTCAAATCCACGGGGGGACTCGTGGGAGGAACCAGGCCCCTGACAGCCGTAGTTGATACCTACGGATTAATGCTGAAGTGCGACGTCCGGGATTCCAGGATATCCGATGATGGATGGATATGTGCAGGATCCGGCTCAGGATGGGTTACAGGATACCTCCGGTATTTCCGGCACATATGGCCTGCGGGATTAAAGACCGACGAAAATGGAATGGATTTTATTCTCTTCAAGAAGGGAGACCCGAGGCTTAAATCTTATTCCACGTATCCCGGTGAAGCCAAAACTCACGAGATATGGCTTGCCGTAAGCGGTTCAAGGCCTGGCGATAATCTCTGCGAAAGCCTTTCAAAGATTGCAGAAACGCCCGTACGGCTTGATACGAGCGGATTGATAAGGGAGAGCTTTGTATGGGGGGAAATGCCTGTGATTAGCGAATCTGAAAACAGGGAGATTTACGCCATGCTCGTTGAAAAAGCCCTTTACCCTTATTATTCAAACACTCTTAAAGGAATAAGGCATTACGGGGGATATGCCGGCGGGCTCAATTTCTACTGGAACGGGCTTGATTCCATGTACAAGCTTTACGCCATGACCGGAGAACGCAAATGGTACGACATGGCTGAGCGTTCAATCCGTCACTACATGGACATATGCACCATCCACTGGTCTCCCGACGGCAAAAAAGTCGGCGGCAAGAACCGTTCCGTGGACAAGTTCCTTGCCGTTTACCTGGTTCACCAGAATACCGACCCCCTTTTCGACCACTGGAACATGACGGGAGATTATGAAGGATACCGCCTTGGAAGGATGAATGCAGATCTGCTTATGGGGGATAGTGAATTTATCATGATGACCGAACAGCGGGCCGACAGGCAGCAGGGATGGCCCCTTATGGCAATGGTCAGGGCATGGCAGGAGACCGGGGATGAAAAATATCTCGGCCACGCCAGGCGAATAGTCGATATAGCCCTGGGGTACATGGAGGACAGAAGGGGCGCGTACATAAGGGTTCATGGAAGTTCTTCCCACATGGGCATTGTCCCGTTCATGTCAGGCATACTCTGCTCGGGACTTAAGAATTATCATTTCTGGACAGGCGATGAAAGGGCTGCCTGCACCATTGCACAGGTATCCGAGTCCGTATTCGCGGAGATGCACGACCCGTATTACAGTAAAACCCTGCCGGATATAGACTATTATTATTCCCCAAATCCCTACCTGAGGGGTAACGACGGGCATACCCTGACAACCCATCTTAACCTTAATATCGTTGCCGCCCAGGCGTACGCGGCATACATAACCGGTGACAGCGGGCTGGCGGATATCGCCTGGCGTTCCTGGAGGGCGTATGTAAGGAAAGGAAGCTGGGGAAGTCTCAGCTACCTTTACAGTCTGCATGCCGCATTATTCTGGCTGAAAAAGGCCCCCGTGACTGACAGGAGTATGTCCATTGATTTTAACCCTCTCTGGAAATACGAAGCGGCATCAAGGGAAATCTGGCTCAATATTCCACGTAAGGCTCCCCTGGCCATTAAGGTGAGGTGGACACTTTACGAACAGCCTTTCCAGAGGGGACAGTCCTTATCTTTCTGGAAGTCTTACGTTGAGAAGAATAATCCAAAAGGAAGACTTGTACTGCTCGATGCTTCGGGAAAGGAGATCTCTTCGGTTCTCCTCGATTTTATGAAAAGCCCCAACGGGAAAAGCGTCAATATAAACGTGCCGGAGGTTGAGCCTGGATTCTACCGCCTTCTTGCAAAAGGTGCAGACGCCCTCCCCGTCCAGCTCGTCCTGCAGGATATTTCGCCTGTAGATTCAGGCTGGGGATTGCCCGTTGACCGGTGGGCGGTAAACGGGGGAGAGGAATACTTCTTCCACGTACCCGCCGGATTGAAAGAACTCGCAGTAAGGTATGATCTTCTCACCCCCTGGGAGGTCAAGAATGTTGCGCTCCTGGATGAAAACGGCAAGATTTTGAAAGAAGATAGGTATTCGGGGGGAAGAGCTCTCGAATGGAAGGTGCAACTTCCCGAAGGTTCCGCAGGCAAGGTATGGAGCCTGCGTAATAATGGAGGGGGAAACCCGGTTTTAAGCATAAGCGGGGTAAGGATGGTTTCATTGAAAAAAGATGCGCTTTTCCTCCCTTTTGGCACGGAACCTTCAGGGGAAGGGAAAGACATACCTCCCGCGCCCGCGGGCATGACAGGCAGTATAAGAAGGATTCCAGCGGGTGAATACTTCGGGATACCCCGGGGTGAAAAGAAGGGAGAGATGTCATACGAAAACGTGAATGCTTCCGGGGGAACGATAGAATTCTGGATGATGATTGACGGAAACGACAGGGATATCCTTTCCATGAATTTTCTCAAATTTGGAAGCATGTCCTTCTACCACAGGGCGGGAGTCGGCGCATACTATAATCTTGGAAAGGGGTTTTTCCAGTCAGGATTCGTCTTTATGCCCCGCGAATGGTACCGGGTGGCCTTGACATGGAGAACGGGAAATGCCGGGAAAAGCCCTTCAATGGATCTTTTCGTGAACGGGATCTCCATGATGGGAAGGATGCAGACCCCCCTGCCCCGGGATACCGGCGACTGGACAGGCAATGGACTCAGGATCGGAAGCAATGTTCCGATTTACGTTGCGGGGCTCAGGATACTGGACACGTACCTTGAAAAAGATTCAAAGGGAAAAGTCGTGACTGACGGGAATACGGCCGGGGTATTGTACCGGTGAGAGACGTGATAAAAATGAAAAGGACCCCGCCTTCAGTTGAAGGAGGGGTCCCTTTCCTGGATATCAGTTTTTAGAACCTGAAGTTTCCGCCTCTGCCTCCGCCCTG
>JAKPNC010000002.1 GCA_029548585.1 bacterium
ACTCTTTCGTTTTCAAGCTTACCACGGGAAACAAGTCGGTTGCCCCCATACCCATGATAAGCGACAACGGGATATATGTAGGACTCGGGCAGAGCTACGGAAACCACAGTTACGGCATAAACGTGCTCTTCCTTGATTGCAGTACGCAGTGGATAAACAATCCTGACATAGTATATTCGACAAACGAAATCCCTGGAAACGTGGCATGCGCGAACAATGGAGATTCCATAACTATTTCAAACCTTCCCAACTGGGGACAGCAGTAAGAGGCCTCAACACGGATTAATAAACAGGAACAAGAGATTGGGAGATGATTAAATGAATAAGATTAAAAAGACGGCTGGAAAAACTGCCGGCAGAAAGGGATTTACCATGATTGAACTGCTGGTTGTCATGGTCATAATCGCCATCCTTTCGGCGTTGCTTCTGCCAGCTGTAAGACGTTCAAGGGCGAAAGCCATGGTAGACAAAGCAACCGCTGAGATAACTTCACTTTCCACGGCTATCACCATGGTAAAAATGGATACGGGAAATTACATAAGGCTGTGCGACCTTTCAGATCCTTCTTTGAGCGGGACTTACCTGTCGGCTTCTCCCCATTACGGGACAAGATGGGGAGGCACGGTTGCAGGCGGAACCTTTGCCTATTACGACCCGGTTGCAGCGAGCGTTGACACGGATACAGAAAGCGAGCTGACATTGCCAATGCCGGCATCGGGACACCGGTGGGACGGACCATACCAGGTATTCCAGGACAAGGCGGTGCTAAACACATCCCTGGGACACGGGGCTATCCCCACTGTTACAGGAGCCGGATGGCTCGATACTCCCGTCACGGGCCATTTCCCCGAAGGCACTCCCATCGATTCATGGGGCAAAGCCTACGGCATGGCGTACAATAGCGGCGAAGGGGTGATGGTCATATACTCGGCCGGCCCCAACAGCACGCTTGAGACCGGCAGGGGAGACACGGCGCCTGTCGGAGACGACATAGTGAGGAGATTCAGGTAAAGCCTGCCATCCTTTGGGAATGAGATAGAGACCATCTTATTTCTATAGTCACCGTTGCGAATCAGCATGAGACCCATAGATTCTTTTTTACTTGCGGTTGTACAGGGAATCGCCGAATGGCTGCCGGTAAGCAGTTCCGGTCATCTTGTCCTGCTCAGGCACATCTCGGGAATGGAAAGCGGAATCTCTTTTGACATATTCCTCCATTTCTCGGCCCTTTTCGTCATACTTGTCTTTTTCAGGAAGGATATACTTCTTATATTCTCCGGCCTGAGGCATCCGGACAGAAAAGCGGGGGAATACAAGCTGGTTGTATGCATACTGGCGGCGACAGCCATAACGGGGATATCGGGACTTCTCCTGAGGCCATTCATGGAATCCCTCGCAACGATAGATGTCCTTCCTTTCACCTTCCTGATAACTTCCGCCCTCCTCTTTGCCTCGAAAATGGCCGGAGGCAACCGGGAGATGACAATCGGGAAGGCCTGTTTCATAGGACTGCTTCAGTCCCTCGCGCTGCTGCCTGGCGTCTCCAGGTCGGGAGCCACGATCTCCGCGGCGAAAATGGCGGGAATAGACAACAGGGAAGCCTTCAGGTTTTCCTTCCTGCTGGCGGTGCCTGCAATAGCGGGCGCAATCATCCTGGAAAGGGAAAACCTGGAGATGATGCCCGCTTCCGTTCTCATAACAGGTTTTTTGACATCCTTCCTTCTCGGCCTGGCCTCTCTCTGCCTGCTCAAGAAACTTCTCATCAGGGAAAAGTTCTATCTCTTCGGTTTCTACACCCTCTTGATATCCATCCTCTCTTTCCTTCTATAAAAAGTATCACCTTGAAATCGGATACCTGCCGTATTCAACGCCTACCTTCAGGAACTCAATGTAGTTGGCCTCCATTTCGGGGGAGATGGGACTCGATTCAGGGATGTTGGAAGGAATGAGGATAAAACCTCCGCGGGATCCGCCCTGGCTTATCGATTCCTTTACAAGATCCCTTATTTCGCCCCTGGACCTGAATTCCATGTCATCTGCAAGGATACCCCCCATGAGCGCCATCCTGCCGCCCGTCAGCTTTCTTACCCTGCGTATCGTGTCCGGCGCTTCCAGGGTGTTTATAATCGGCTCCAGCACGTCTACGCCCATCTTTAAAACCAGCGGAAGCAGGGGCTCTATCTCTCCGTGCCAGTGGTAACAGATATAATTTCTGTTGCCTGACTTCAGGATGTCTACAAGTTCCCTGTTATATCTCAAAACATAATCAGAGAAAGCTTTCTTCCCGTCCCTGAAATATTCCCGGGAAAGCTCCGGGAACGTTGCATACTCAGCCCCCCTTATCCTGATAACGGCTCCTGACAGAGAGACCGAAAGATACCTGTAGAGGTCCACAAGCCTCTTGTGGATCTTGTCGAGAAGTTCAATGATAAGGCCGGGGAATTCATGGGCAAACTTCCCGAAATCACCCGGTGCGAAAAGCTCCCCGGCGACTCCCATGGGATCAGGCAGGGCCACCGCAACAATGCCCCTGTCTTCAAGCTCGTTCTGGAGCCTGTAGTAGCCGGACAGGGGAGGCCTGTATGGGATGTAGGGCAGGGAAAGAAATTTCATTATATCCCTTTCCTTTTCTATCCAGGGTTTCTGGATCCAGTGGTGAATGCTTGCAGAGTTTGTCGTCGCCGAGCGGGCCAGCTCGCCAAGGGGAGTATTGACCGAAAGCCTTACCGTCTTCGAAAGCCTTCCGTCCCCGGACTCGTCCACCCGGACATCTATGCTGCCTGGCGCCGAAAAGAAGAAGCCTGTTTGGGGCCTGTAAAGATGGATCGTGTCCTGGAGTTCCGCGGCGGTGCGGAGAAGGTTGTCAAAACTCCTGTGCTGAGCCCAGAAGCTTTCCTTTTCAAAGGGGTTGATTTTATAGAGAGAAACGGGTACCCTGTCAGGCATGCCTCCAAGGAGAACGGCCATTATTCTTTCCCTGCTTGTCATATGCCCTCCCTTGTGGAACGACAAAAGACAGCTTAAACGGTGTCCATGTGGCCGACAAAAAATCCAACGGGGAGGAATCTCTTCAGTAACAGGTAAGTCTCCCGGTCAATCTCTTCAGGAGCCCAGAAGGTCTGTCCGAAGAGAAGCCTTGTCATCTCGTTTTCTTCAAGAACCACCTCAACGCCTCCCTTTCCCTCCTTCACTGAGACAGCCCTGCCCTTGCGGGAAAGAGTAACCGACTGGCCATTCTTAACCGTCAGAGTCAATACTGCGCCCCCGGGGAAGAAGAAATCGGAACGTCCGGAAATTATTCGCAGGGTTTCCCGCAGGTCGATTATCTTAAGCATGCATGTTTTACCGACAGTCCACCCTGAGGAAGCTTCAAGAAGTATGCGCGGGACCTCTCCGAGGCCGGGAAAGGATAACCTGAAGCCTGTTATCCCGAACCTCTCCGAGAGATGGCCGAGAAGCCCGAGAAGAAGTTCTGGACTGCCGCCAAATTCCTTCACGCTGCCTTTCTCCCCGCTTTCTGTTGAGGATATCGTGAGGTACGCAAACAAGTTTCCCCTGAAACCGTAATAGGTGGCCGAACCCCTCCCGGAATAGACCGTCCGGAAATCCGACGCGATCCGTTCCATCCTGTAGCTGTTGGAATTATAGGCTTTTCTTATCTCCCCGAGAATATCCTTCTCCCCGAAGTACCTTCTTGCTTCAAGAGGCGGAACGCCG
Source organism: bacterium (assembly GCA_029548585.1). GTDB lineage: Bacteria > Ratteibacteria > UBA8468 > B48-G9 > JAFGKM01 > JALNXB01. The sequence goes on from JAKPNC010000002.1 coordinate 3,718, forward strand.
GAGGCTTTCAGCCCCCTTGAATTTATTGCAAGATGAACGGAAGAACCGCAGTCCTCGTAGCCGAAATGGCCGTACCTGTGGCTATCCCCCCAGAGTATGGATACGGGGAACCCGTCCCTCCTCATCCTGGCGAAAGACTCCATGAGAAGGGCCGACATGTATCCCCTGCCCCTGTGTGAATAGAGGGTGGAAACGCTGCCTATGCCGGCGGCCTTTATCCTTGCTCCCTTATGGACAATGGAAAGGGGAAAGATCCTGAGAAAAGAGACTATCCGGCCGCCTTCCCTTACAAGGAGGGAATTCTCAAGCGCGGTATGCTCCTTTCTCCACACCTGGGGCCAACCCTCGCTGAACGCCCCCGAGGAATGACCGTATACATCCTCAAGAAACCGCTGTATCTCCCCGTAAAGAGCAGGAGTGCCAACCTCAATTTTCATCCGCTTCTCCTTGAACGCCCCTGATCCTGACAAACCTGGCAATCTTTTTGTCTTGCTTTTCTCTCCGTATCCCATGAGGCTATCCCCTGACGGATCTCCCTCATAAAATTTTCATCTCTTTTCTGGTACTGTCATGCCCTCAGAAGTTCATCTGTATCTGCCACCTGAAGAATACCGCGTCATCCCTGTTGGCGGCGTAGTAGTCTCCCGGAATAAAGTATTCGAGGAGAAGGAGTCCTTCCACATTCTTGCAAAACTTGTGGGTCAGCTGTACCTGTGGAAGCTGTCCCCTTTTTGTTCCGCCCCCGAAAAAGGGAGACGGGGCCATCCCTTCGTTTGCCATCAGGTAATTGTATGCCAGGAAAAGGCCTGTCTTTTCCGTCATTTTCATGTCAAGCCTGGCGCGCAGAAGCTGCAGGTTGCTCCAGTAACCGGGCTCTCCCCTTTCTATTGCCGAGCCGAAAACGTAAAGCTCGCTTATCCAGGGCCATTTCGAGAATACAGGATTCCACCCGTCGTCATCGCCGGCGTACGGATCGTCGTCTCCGGAAAGGTAAGCATAGCCGAAATCAAGAGACGGCGAAAACCTTGCCTCCCTGAAATTCCTGGTGAGGAAAACGTACCCGCCAAGCCCGTTCCTGTCCCTGTTGTCATCGTATTCGCCGAACTGGTAAGCGATCTCTCCCCTGACTCTCCAGGGCTGGAAATCGTAGACCATCCTGTTTCCGACGGTATGAAGTTTCAGCTCTGCGACGTTATTGCCCGACCTCACATGGGCGTCCTCCGTCTTATATATGTAGTAGGGCTCCACTGCGAACCTGTCTGCCGGCTTGAACTTTCCGTAAAGGATGAAAGCACTCTCGTCCATCTCTGGAAAAAGGAGCTTCCTGTCCTGGTTGTCTATGACCGGCAGGTACTCCTCCTCCTCTGTATTTCTTGTATATATGACATCGAGGGAATTCTTTTCGTTGAAGCGGATCGTCGCCTTCGCGGCATTAAAGTAGACCGACCTCGAACCGTCGTAGGGCGTCCCGTCAAGCAGTACGAATCCCTCCCCGTGGGTCATAAGGAAATCCTGCCTGCCTAAACGCAGGTCCACGGGCATTCCCATGACGCTTTTCACGTCAAGGTAAAGGTTGTCGACAAATATCTCGTTGTCCTTGATATGGTCTCCTGCAGAGAGTTGTCCGTCGGTTCGCATGTAGTACTTGGGTTCGGCCGTCAATTTCGCAAAGAGGCTGACATTGTCGCTGAATGAAAACTTTCCCCAGGCGCTCGCCTTCAGCCTGAAATAATTGTCATCCTTTATGATATCCGCCTTGTTATAGTCAAAAACATTTTCGATGTACTCCTGCCTCATCCTCAGGTTAAATCCGTAGTCAAAATTGCCGTCGGCCAAAGCTGTCGCCGCAAAAACAGCAAATAAGATATATAATAAAGCTTTCCGCGCCATCATGCCCGTCTCCTTTCCCCCGCTTTCCACGCCCACACCCGGGCCGTGGAGATACAAGGGGCTGTTGGGTTAAACGTTGAATTTCTCTATGCTCCTGTAGTTGTTCTTTTCAAGAATTTCTTCCACTCTCGGGATATCCGCCCCGGCAACCTTGAGGATAAGAGCGGCCTTAACCCCCTCTTCCATTATAAAGCCGTAAGCATCCTCAATGTTTATATCCCTGTCCTCGAGGATCTTCGCAACCTTGTGAAACGCCCCGACGCTGTCGGGAATTTCCACGACCACCACGTTCTGGAAAGAAACGAGGAAATTCTTCTCC
>JAKPNC010000009.1 GCA_029548585.1 bacterium
CAGGGCCTTGACCCTGGCCCTGACCATTGGCACGAGCTTTTCAAAGGATACGTTCTTATTCTGGCCTCCCATTATAAGGATGGCCTTACCCCCGTTTACGACGCTTTTCAGGGCGTTCATCACAGAGTGCGGGTTGGTTGCCTTTGAATCGTTAATGTAAAGAACCCCGTTTATTTCCGCAACCTTTTCAAACCTGTGCGCAAGAGGCTTGAATTCGGAGAGCGCCTCCTGTATTGCCGCCGGATCCAGGCCGCAGAGAAGGCTTGTGATGACGCATGCCATCGAGTTTTCTATGTTGCCCGGGCCGCGTGCATGCATGCCGAGAGTGCTGAAGGCGTTTTCGGCGCCGTTTACGCTCGCGTAAATGGCGCCCTTTGAGGCGTATGCCCCTTTTGCCTGCTTTTTCTCCCGGCTGAAAAAGAAAACGCGGGCCCTTGTTTTTTCAGACAGGTTCCTGCAGTTTGAGTCGTCGTAATTGATGATGGCGTTATCTTCCTTCTCCTGGTTGAGAAACATTCTCGCCTTTGCCGAAAGGTAGTTTTCAAATGAAACGTGCCTGTCAAGGTGGTCTTCGTCTATGTTCAGCAGGCATGCCATGAAAGGCCTGAAAGATACGGTTTTTTCAAGCTGGAAACTGCTGGCCTCCAGTATGACAAAAGTCTCCGGGGAAATATTTTCCACTTCCCCGATGAAGGAATTCCCTATGTTGCCGCATACGACGTATGGCAGCCCGGCTTTACAGAACATCAGTCCCAGCATGGACGATGTGGTTGTCTTTCCGTCGGTGCCGGTAATTGATATTATCTTCCTGCTGGGAGAGAAGGCATATGCAAGCTCTATCTCGCTTAACACGGGTATTCCCATTCGCGAGGCCAGGGCCAGTGGAAGGCTTTTTTCAGGAACGCCGGGACTGGGCACCAGGATTTCCGCGCCACGCGCAAATTCCTCAGTATGTCCGCCTGTTTCGACCCTTGCGCCCATGCGGGAAAGCTCGGCCGCCTTCTTCCCGATCTTTTCGCCGGAGCTTCCCTCTGTCACGAAAACCCTGGCTCCTCTGCCGAGAAGGAAAATGGCCGTGTCGTAGCCCGTTTCCCCCAGGCCGGCGATCAGGATTTTCCTGTTTTTTATATCCATGGGTCCTTTACCTTATCTTGAGGGTAATCAGGGTAAAAAGGGCAAGTATAATGCCGACTATCCAGAATCTGACTATCACCTTGCTTTCCGGGATGCCCTTTATTTCGAAGTGATGGTGTATGGGGGTCATCAGGAAGACTCTTCTGCCTGTCAGCTTGAAAGAGGCAACCTGGATGATGACAGAAAGGGCCTCGACGAAGAATATTCCGCCGACCAGCACAAGGGAGAGCTCCTGCTTGATTATTATCGCAAGAAGGCCGATTATCCCTCCCAGCATGAGGGCCCCCGTGTCTCCCATGAAGATCGCGGCGGGATAACAGTTAAACCACAGGAATCCGAGGGACGATCCTATAAGCGCGCCGGCAAATACCGTTACCTCTTCGGCTCCCTTTATGAATGGTATGTTGAGGTACGACGAAAAATTGGCGTTTCCCGTTATGTACGATATTATCCCGTAGGCCAGGGTCACGATGAGTACCGAGCCGATGGCGAGGCCGTCCATCCCGTCGGTCAGGTTCACCGCGTTGGATGTGGCGACTATGATGAAAACCGTGAAGAGGATATAGTAGATTCCAAGATGGAAAACTATGTTCTTGAAAAAGGGCATGTAGACTGAAGTGTTGAAGTTTATGCCGCTGTGAAAGTAGAGGATCACGCCGGTTATGAGCCCGATTGAAGCCTGTCCCCCCAGTTTCGCCAGGGGTCTCAATCCCTTGTGGCTTTGTGTCTTAAGCTTCTTGTAGTCGTCCCAGAAACCTATCAGGGCCAGCCAGACCGAAAGAAGTATGAGAAGGAGTATGTAAGTGTTGCTCAATTCTGTCCATGCCAGGACCGAGATGAGAAGGCTTCCCAGCATTATCAGTCCGCCCATGGTTGGGGTTTTTTCCTTGCTGTCCTGGCGGAAATCGAGCATGTTTGGATGGCAAAGGTTTTTAAGTGAATGGATTATCCTGGTGCCGAAAATTATCGTGATGAAGAGGGAGGTAAGCGTGGCAAGGACTGTCCTGACAGTCACGTACCTGAAGACGTTGAATCCGAACCAGTAAATCGTAAAATGATAAAGTAATCTGTACAACATATCAGTGTCCTTCTCCGTTTGCCAGGTAATCCACGGTTCTTTCCAGTCCCATGAGCCTGGATCCTTTTACGAGCACGGCTTCATAGCCCTTTACGATGCCTGCGAGATGCCTGTTCAGCTTTTCAATGTCTTCGAAATGCCTGCAACTGCCGCCCGCGGTCTCCGATATGACACGGCTTTTCCTGCCGAATGTAAGGATAAGGTCTATGTCGAGATTCCTTGCATACAGGCCGATGTTCCTGTGGAGTACGTGGGAAAGCCTGCCGAGTTCTTCCATGTCCCCCAGGACGGCGATTTTTCCCCTGAAATCCTTCCTGCTGAAAGTCCTGAGGGCCCACCTCAGGGAATTGGGGTTGCAGTTGTACGTCTCGTCTATTATGGAGAGTTTGCCTGCCTTCCGGATCATGCCCCTGCCGGGGAGCGGCCTGATATCCTCGATGATCTCTTTTAATTTTCTGCCGCCCACGTTAAATTTTCTGCCTGCCAGGCATGAGACCAGCGCGGGGTACATGATAGTCGTATTCCAGAAACCCATCCTGAACCCGCCCTCTTCGCCTTCGACGGCAAATGAGAAGGTATCGTTTGTCTCCCCCGTGATGATCCCCCTGGCATCTGCGCCCCTTTTCATGCCGAAGCTGATTGACGGACGCCTGCTTTTTCCCTTCAGAAATTCGTAAAACCTGTTGTCGTAGTTGAGAACCGCGAAACCGTTCCCTGTGAGGTTGCCCAGCATTTCTGCCTTGGATTCCGCGATAGACTTCATGCTGTTGAAGTATCCTATGTGTGCGGTGCCTATGTTTGTAATGACCCCGATTCCGGGCATGGCTATCCTGCTCAGGTAATCTATCTCGCCCTTCCTGTTCATGCCCATTTCCAGCACGAAAAACTCGGTTTTTCTGTCAAGCCTGAAGATAGAAAGGGGCAGCCCTATTTCATTGTTCAGGTTGCCCTCTGTCCCGGCTGTTTCATGCCCGGATGAAAGGACCTTCTTCAGGAGTTCCTTGGTGGTTGTCTTTCCGTCGCTTCCCGTAACTCCTATAACGCAGGGAGAAAAAAGTTTCCTGTATCCGCGGGCGATATCCCCGAGGGCCCTGGTAGAGTTTTTGACCCTCAGCAGGTATTTCTCAAAAGGGGCCTCTATCTCTTCTCCCACGACCGCGACCGCACCTTTCCTGACGGCCTCTGCCGCAAACCTGTGGCCGTCGTGGTTTTCGCCCCTTATGGCCACGAAGATATCCCCCCGCGAGATCTTCCTGGTATCGGTTGAAATCCCCACGCATTTTCTTTCCAGGAGCGCGGGGTCAACGGTTTTTCCACTGCACCAGGAGGCGATCTTACCTATCTTCTGGCTTTCCATTGATCTCCCGCTCCTTTTTTCCCAGGGCGGCTATGGCTTTCTTTGCTTCCTCCCTGTCGTCGAAAGGCACAATAGTATTCTTCATTATCTGGAACGTTTCATGTCCCTTCCCGGCTATCACGAGGCAGTCTCCCTTCCTGGCGGCTTTTACTGCTTCATATATGGCCTGCCTCCTGTCGGGTATTGTGACGTAACGCCTCCGGTAAAAGGGGATGCCGCGTTCTATGTCTTCTATTATCTTCACGGGATCCTCGGACCTTGGGTTGTCTGAAGTTATGAAGGCGATATCGGCCATTTTTACGGCGACATTTCCCATTAGCGGCCGTTTTGTCCTGTCCCTGTCGCCGCCGCATCCGAAAACAACTATTATACGGGAAGGATTCATCTTCCTTGCGGAGGAAAGAAGGTTTGCCAGGGCATGGTGGGTGTGGGCGTAGTCGACTATTACGTCGAAATCCTGTCCCGCGTTTACCGATTCGAACCTTCCCGGGACGGATTCAAGCTTTTCAAGGGCTTCCCTGACCTGCTCCAGGGGAATCTCCCTGGATTTTGCAAAGGCAATTGCGGCAAGGGTGTTGTATATGTTCGAGATTCCCTTTATTTTCGTGCGAAATTCCATCTCGTCTTTGCCGAAAGAGATTTTAAGGAGGTTCCCTTCTTTCCCGATCGAATAACCGTTCAATTGCACGTCTGATTTTTTCCTTCCGTAAGTGACGCACTTCGTGGAGCTCTTTTCGAGGGTTTTCACGAAATGCTTTGAATAAGGGTCGTCGGCATTTATTATCCCGGCCTTATTCTTCTTGTTTCCGGAAGGCAGGTATCTTGAAAAGAATTCGAGTTTTGCCTCCAGGTAATTCTTGAAATTCTTGTGATAGTCAAGGTGTTCGTGAGAGGCTATGTTCGTGAATATGCCCGAGTCGAAGTCTATCCCTTCTATCCGTCCCTGCGAGATCCCGTGGGAAGAAGCTTCCATGACGGCCCATTCACATCCCTCTTCAAGCATGTCGTGAAGAAACTGCTGGATGTCCAGAGATTCGGGGGTGGTGTTGGTCGAGTTTATAATCCTTTCCCCTATCTGGTAAGATATGGTTCCGATCAGCCCGCACTTGCTTCCCGTGTGCTGCAGTATCTGCCTGAGGATGAAAGAGACCGTCGTCTTACCGTTTGTGCCGGTTATGCCTGCCACCTTTATCCTGCTTGAGGGATTGCCGTAAAATTCTACTGCGAGCCTGTGGAGAGCCTTTCTGCTGTCCTGTACGACAATCTCTGAGACGTCCGAAGGAAGGACGGCGCTTCTTTTTTCCGTGACAATGACCTTTGCCCCCCTGTCAATGGCATCCTTGATGAAAAGGTGGCCGTCTGATTTGTTCCCGCGCATTGCGACGAAAAGGAAATCCTTCTTTACCTTTCTCGAGTCGCACGCTATGCCTTCCACCTCGGTATTCAGGAGGTTGAAAGTCTTTTTTTCTTCGAGGCATTTAATCAGTTCTCTGGTCTTCATTTTTTTCGCTCTTTTACAGGTTTTACTTCTTGTTCAGGGCTATCTTCCTCTCTTCTTCTTCCCCTGAAGGAGGGACGTTGAGATACTGGAGGCTTCTCCACAGAACGTTCCTGAACGCAGGTCCTGCGACAAGTCCCCCGTAATATATAGGCCTTGGTTCGTCCACCGTAACCTGTATTATAAGTTTTTCGTCTGAACCGTTGAGAAATCCTGAAAAGGAGCCCACGTAACTGTTTTTTGAATAATGCCCGTTGATAATCTTCTGCGCGGTTCCCGTCTTGCCGCTGATCCTGTATCCATCTATGTGGGTCTGGGGGGCGGTCCCCCCGGGGCGGGTCACGTTTTCAAGTATGCCCCTGAGGATATCGCAGGTTTTTCCCGAGAGCACCTGATCTCCCGCGCCTGAAGTATTTGTCTTTATGCTCGATACCTCTTCCTTTATCTCCCTGAGCAGGTGGGGTTTTACCAGGTATCCGCCGTTGGCGATTACGCTCATTGCCCTCACGCCCTGCAACGCGTTGATCCCCACCTCCTGGCCTATGGGTATGGCTGTTATTGAATATCCCGACCACCTGTTGAGAGGCCTAAGTATCCCCCTTATTTCGCCGGGTATGTCTATTCCCGTGACCTGTCCGAAGCCGAACTTCGTGCAATAATCGTAAAGCTTCCTTTCCCCGAGGTTCATTGCTATCTTCACCGTTCCGATATTGCTCGATTTCTCTATCACCTTGCTTACAGTCAAACTGCCGTAGGAGTGGACATCCCGCAGGTAATGGTTCCTTACGAACCACTTGCCGTTTTCACAGTGTATCACGTCGTTGGGCGTGAAGACATTTTCCTCTATAGCGGCGGCGGCAGTCACTATCTTGAAAGTTGAACCGGGTTCGAAGAGGTCTGTCACAACCCTGTTTCTCCTTTCGTCCGGGCTGGCGCTGCCTGGCCTGTTCAGGTCATAGTTCGGGACATTTGCAAGGGCTAACACCTCTCCCGTTTCGTAATCCATTATGACGGCAGAAACGCTTTTTGCGTTGAACTGGGTGTATGCCCTGGAAAGCTCCTCTTCCAGGATGAACTGGAGGTTGTAATCCAGGGTCAGGACTATGTCCTTGCCTTTTACCGGCTGTACGAGCTTCTTCTCTACCGAGTATAAAAGAGTTCCTTTGCCATCCCTGAGTACCAGCGAACTGCCCTTTGTGCCTTTAAGCAGCCCGTTGTAATACATCTCGATGCCTTCCAGTCCTTCCCCGTCTACCCCTGTGAAACCTACCACGTGGCAGGCAAGCCTGTTGTTTGGATAAGTCCTCTTGTAATCCTGCTCGAAGACTATTCCCGGGAGCTTTTTTTCTGCCAGTGTCCTGTACTGTCCGATTGAAAGCTCTCTCCTGAGAAGGGGATAAGTCTGGCCTATCTTCTCTTCCGCCTCCTTCTCGCTCATGCCCAGGGTGTCCTTAAACTCCTGCTTCAGCCTCGACCTGTATCCGGGTTCCTTTTTTTCGCGGTGGGCAACGGCCCATGAATCCATGTATGCCGAATAAAAAGGAATGCTGACGGCAAGAATCCTGCCGTTCCTGTCGTATATCGTGCCCCTGGGCACGGGGATTGAAACCTTCATGTACTTCCCTGATTCGGCGCCGGCTGACAGGGATTGGTGCTGTATCACCTGGATCTTGAAAAGGAAAGCAAACACGAGCAGGAAGAAGAAAAAAAATATAGCCCTGGTATTCTTCAGTCTTCGGGAAAACAGGTCTTCAATCTGTTCCTGCCTCAGCTTTTCCATTGTTCTTTCCATCCTGCTCGGGTTTTTCGATCTCCATGTAGCACCACCTGGAAGGTGTTACCAGCTGGAGGTTGAACTTCTCGGCCCTTTTCAAAAGCTCGGCCTGGGAAGTGAGCCTGAGTATTTCAGCCTTGTAATTCTCGTTGAGCATGTCAAGGTTTTCATGCTTTTTCTTTGCATCTTCCATCCGATAGCCAATGGCTATCACCTTTACGGAAAGCAGAACGTATATGCAAAGGAATGCGAATGTCAAGCCAAGGAATAGCGCCCAGTTGGGTAATGAGAATTTACTCTTCATTTTTTTCTGCCGCCCTGAGTTTAGCGCTCCTGCTTTCAGGATTTATGTCCAGTTCTTCCTCTTCCGCCGATACGGGCCTCTTGGTAATGATTTTCATGAAGGGCGTTTCCTTCATGTACCTCTTTACTATCCTGTCCTCCAGTGAATGGAAGGAAATTACCACGAGCCTTCCCTTTTCCGAGAGTGCTTTGCCGGCCTTGTCAAGGCCCTTCCTGAGGGCTTCCAGCTCATCGTTCACGGCAATTCTCAGTGCCATGAAAACTTTTGTTGCAGGGTGTATTTTTTTCCTGTATCCGTAATATTCAGATATGAACCCTGCCAGTTCAAGGGTTGATTCGAACTTCTTCGCCTTACGCCTTTCTATGATTGCATCGGCCAGCTTACGGGATTTGTTTATCTCGCCGTAATTTTCGAATATCCAGATCAGGTTGTTCCTGTCCCACCTGTTGATTATTTCCCAGGCCGTCAGCGGTTTGCTCCTGTCATACCTCATGTCGATGGGGCCTTCCTCCTGGAAACTGAATCCCCTTTCCCCGTCCTTTATCTGGCATGAAGAAAAACCTATGTCGAAAATAACACCGTCAAGGCGGGTTATTCCTTCCCGTTCTATCACCTGGTCAATATCCTCGAACCCGGAGTGGATGGCTTTGAAATTGTCAATTCCCCGGAACCTCTCCCGGGCTGCCATCACAGCTTCCATGTCCTTGTCGAGGGCGTAGAGAGATATGGATTTTTCAGAATCCAGCAGGCAGGCAGAGTGTCCTCCTCTGCCGTAAGTCGCATCTATATAAACGCCGCCTTTTTTCAGGTTGATATAAAAAAGGACCTGCTTTTTCAAAACCGGGAAGTGTCCTGTTTCCACGTGTTCCATGAACATCCTTGGCAAAAGCCTTTGTAAGAATTTAATGTGCGGGATGCCGGAAACATGTCCTCCGGGAACCGGGAAAGGATCATATTCCGGCGGGGCCCGGTTTTGGTGTTCGTCACATTTCCATCAGTTTTTCCGAGATGTTTTCGTATGTTTTGAGGGAATCTGCATAGTATGAGTCCCATTTCTCCTCATCCCATATTTCCATCCTGGTACCTGCTCCGATAAGTACTATGTTCTCCCTGATTCCGGCATAATTTATCAGGTTTCCGGGAAGAAGAATCCTTCCCTGGCTGTCAATGCCGGACTGGGCTGCCCCCGAGAAGAAAAGTCTCGTGAAGGTTCTCGGATCTCCCTTGGTGAAAGGCAGTTCGCGCAGCCGTGAATTCTGGCTTTCCCATACCTGTTCGGTAAATATGAAAAGGCAGTTCTCGAGGCCCTTGGTAATGAAAAGGGAAACGTTTCTCTTCCCGGATCCTTTTTCAAACTGGTTTCTCAGTTTCGCCGGAATGACAATCCTTCCCTGTTTGTCTGCCTTTCCCCTGAATTCCCCAAAATATACCATTTTTCACCTTTCCAATATGTTATACCACTGCAAAATTCTTGTCAAGTGTTTGGGAATAAAAGTTTCCTGGGGATTCCAGCCCTTTTTGTGATATGGAATTTAACGGCGGCTTCATTTGAAAGTTCGGCCGTCACTGAGCGCCTGAAACGTTTTTTCCTGCTAAAAGGCGGTGCCAGAAAAAAGATGAAAAGTTTTACACGGTGAACTCCAAAATCAATAGTTTTTCTTTCCCTCTTCTTCTCCTCTGCCCCTGCATAGTCCGCCAAAGCATCAATGGTGTAAGGGGTGAGGATGCAGATGGGAGTGAACAGATACTCCTTCTCGCTTCCCATCACCCCTTAATCTCCTCAATGGAGGATATATGGGCAGGGATAGTTTCACGTGAGAGAAAAAAAACGCAAGGTTTGGCAGAACCGCCTGAAGACGCAGAAGGGATTGTGACTATTGAACCGGGAGAAAATCAACCATGTGCAGAGAGGCGGCTCATAAGCCGGATTCTGTTTAAATAGCCATTCATCTTGGCCATGGATTGCTCCATGGCTCGCGCGGTCTACCCGGATCCTTGGGGGCAGGCGCCCTGGATCCTGCTTGACCTTGCTCATGATGGGGTTTGCCTTTGCCTCTCCCTTTGCAGGGAAAGCGGTGAGCTCTTGCCTCGCCATTGCACCCTTGCCATGCCGCAAAAGGCGGCAGGCGGTATGATTTCTGTGGCACTTTCCAGCCCTTGCGGACTGCTCCTGTTAGGGGCCATCATGCCTGCTTGAGTCCGGACTTTCCTCCCGTTTTTTCAAACGGGCGGCTATCCGGCCGCCTCTCCGGGAATAATTATACACTTTTTAAATCTTTTAGTGGAGATGGGCAATTTTTTGACACATGGATTATTCATGAGAGATTGGCCGCTGCAGATGGCAAACCGGGATATTTTATCCTATCACAGTGTGAACTTCAGGAAAGGCCGTGCGCCATTGCAGGACACGCGGGAATAAACTTGAAAGCCGGGTTCATTCTCCCTGTTGCAGCATGACAGGGGTGCCTGGAAGTTTATCAGAGAAGGGTTTGCTCAATGCCGGAGTTTGCAAGCCTGTCAGCCCTGGCGTTTTCTTCCCTCGGCACGTGTATGAAAGTTATCCTTTCATAACGCTGAGAAAGACGGTTGGCTATGAAGTGCAGCCTCCTGAGCCACTCCTCCCTGACCTTGTAAGATCCCTGCATCTGTTTAACAAGAAGAAGGCTGTCGCTTCTGACTTCGATTTCTCCCTGGCTGAACTGGAGTCCTTCTATCAAGGCGGTTATAAGGGCAACGTATTCTGCCACGTTGTTGGTGGTAATTCCTATCGGGGCGCCGCATTCCTTCAGTATCTTTCCTGAAGAGTTCTGTATTAGAAAGCCGATGGATGCTTTTCCAGGGTTTCCCTTGGATGCGCCGTCAACGTAAAAGACAAGTTTTTCCATCAGTAGAGAATCCTGCTGCAGTTTTCACAGTGTACCAGTTCTTTCTTTTCCTTCACCTTCTCTTCAATGTAGGTTGGAACAAAGACCCTGCAGCCGGCGCAGTTGCCGTTTTCCAGCTTGCACATCGCCATCCCGTTTTTCTTTCCCCTGAGGATCCGTTCATATACCAGGTAGATGTCCTTGTTAATTCCGGGCACAATATCCTTTCTCTTCTCCTTCAGGTCTTTCAGTTTTATCATGATTGATTCGTTTTTTTCGGTCTCTTCCTTTATCTTCAGCGCTACATCTTCCGCGAGCTTGGCATGATTTTCGGAAAGCTTCTTAAGCTGAACGGAAATGGTATCGTCCTTATCCATGACAGAAAGTATCAGGTCTTCGGTCCTGGTCCTGCGGGTTTTGAGATTCTCAATCTCGGAGAGGATGGCCGTATATTCCTTGTTGGTCTTTACTTCGTTGATCCGGGTTTGGAGTTTTTTGATCTCTGTTTCAAGCCCTTCAAGCTCGAGTTCCTTTTCCTTTCTTTCAAGCTGGAGTTTCTTATGCTCTTTCCTGGCTGCCTCGTTTTTTGCGAGGGCATCGCTTATTTCCTTCTCCATCTGTTTCTTTCTGCCAGGGAAAGAAGCGATCTCTTCCTCGAGATCAAATATGTTTATATCTATCTCCTGCAATTCGAAAAGCTTTTCGAGTTCTTTTTTAAACATGCATTCAAGTATATCATATTGAAATTTTCAAGTCAATCCTTACTTTCGGGACATGGGAACAAGTTCTCTGCCGGGGCCGGGGCAGTTGAGAAGCGTTTGAAATAATGATATTATATCAACATGAAAAAAAAAGGAGGACGCTTTCTTCTGACGGTGGAAATATTCGTTTTCGGGGTTCTGACGGCCGTCTTGATTTTCACCGTTGCATGGCTGGAACCCTACATGTCAATCTGGCAGATTTTAAGGAGATCCATTCCTTTCCTGCTTGTGGCCCACTTCTTCCTCTTCCTTTCTTTCAAGATACTGGAATACTATTACTACCAGCTTGTCAACCGTAAGATGCTCATGGAAAAGCTTAACGAAAGGTTTTTATTGCTGAGTTCAAAACTCAAGATAGATTCTTTCCTCATGGCAAGCCTTGAGACCATCATGGATTTTTGCAGGGGCAAAAGGGGCATACTCCTGGTTATCGACGACAGGATTAAAAAGCACATCTCCCAGGACGTCTTTTCCATAAATGCCAGCCTGATCGGGGCAGAATGCCAGGAGGCTGGAGACACTTACCGTATGCTGACTTTTGCTTCAGGGAACATTACTCCCGAAGTGGAAAACAGGATAAAGGAATTGTTCAGGCAGTATAGCTTTGGGAACTCGAGCTCCGTAATGGTCATCCCGCTGTCGGAAAAAAACAGGATACACGCCGTTGTGATTGTCGGGATACCGGCTTCAAGAAGGACGGCAATGAAGATATTCGACGAGATGAGGGATATAATGGATATCTGCATAAAGCAGATAAACATAGGCCTTGAGAACTGCATCCTGCACGAGGAGGTCAAGCAGGCTTCCATAAAGGATCCGTTGACCAACCTTTACAACAGGAGGTTTTTCAACCTAAGGAAGAAAGAAGAGTTTTCGAAGGCCAAAAGGATGGGCTTTCCCATATCCATCATGATATCCGATTTTGACAATTTCAAGAATTACATAGACACTTACGGGCATCCCAAGGGAGACATACTCCTTTCGGAGGCGGCACAGGTCATAAATACAAGCCTGAGGGTAACCGATATAGCCTGCAGGTTCGGGGGAGATGAATTCGCATACCTGCTTCCCTTTACTTCAAGCATAGAGGCCAGAGCAGTGGCTGAAAGGGTGAAAAAGGCAGTTTCCCAGTACCCCTTTTTATCCGAAGTCAATGAAAACCCTGTCCACCTGACTCTGAGCATAGGAATTGCCAGTTTTCCCGAACACGGTAAGACCGAGGAGGATATTCTTGCCAAGGCCGACCATTCCCTCTTCCTATCCAAGGACGGGGGCAGGAACAGTATAACTGTTTATATGGAACAGGAGGAAACCAGATGAATTTCAACGGAATTAAGATAGTTTCTGTGATAACGGCATGCATCGCCGTACTGTTATGGATAATATTTTCCCATGTAAGGAATTTAAACAGGAAGAAGGGCATAGCCGCAGGTATTGCAGCCCTGGTGTACAGCCTGTTTGCAGGTTACTACTTATACATGGTATTCGTTGCCGGGATGACCGGATCTCCCGGGGGCAAAGAGCCGGGGGATATACCGGCCCAGTGTCCTCCCGTTCAGGATATCTCCACGCAGGAGATGTCGCAGCTGCCCCGTCCGGATATTGATTTCCTTGTTTTCCTCGAGGTCAATGGAAACATTTACGAGGTTGCGGATGGTGACGAGATAGAGATAAGCAGGAAGTCGAAGTTCAGGATAAAGGAGGTAAAG
>JAKPNC010000010.1 GCA_029548585.1 bacterium
TGAATATGATTACACGATCTTTCCGGAGAAAAAGAACAAAAAAACGATCCTTTTTATAGGTTACCCGAGAGATAAGTGCGCCTTCTACGTAAAAGCTCTTCAACGGGCGGGACTTAAGCCGCTGGTAATGGATCACGATTCCCTGGCGGTTCTTAACGCATACAGATTCTTTCACAGGGAGAAGAAACCCGATCCTCTCTTCATGCTTAACATTGGTAGCAGGCATTCAAATTTCGCATTGCAGGAACAGGGAGGCTTCGCTCTTATAAGGGACATACCTTACGGCGAAAAACATATAATAAGGGTTATAGCCGCAAAAAAAAGCATTTCAGAGGAAGCTGCAGAGATATACAGCCGGAGAAAAGATAACGCAGGAGACCTGAAGAGTATCATATCGGATGATCTGACGGAGCTTCTTGACGAGATAAAAGCGGGAACGGAATATTTCCGTGCAAAGACGGAGAGGTACCCCGAAACCTTGTTTCTCACGGGTGGGGGTTCCCTTCTTCCCGGGATCCCTGAGGCCCTCAGTCACTCCCTTGGTATTGAAGTCATGTTATGGAATCCTTTTGAAGAAGTTTCAAAAAAAATATCTATCCCCCAGGAAACAAGGCAGGCAGGTCCGGCCTTTGCAGTTGCCATGGGGCTCATGCTCAGGAAGATACAATAATGATTGAACTGAACATTATAAGGGAAAGCCTTGCGAAGTTCAAAAGAAAAAGGGTTATTATAAACCTTTTCATAATATATTTCGGAGGACTTGCTTTCATTTTGCTTGCACTATCCATGAATTATTTCGGCAACAGGATAGAGGTCAGCCGGATATCCCATGACATCGGGATAATAAAAAAGAAGATGGAGAAAGAGTCAGCCGTCATATCCCTGATGAAAAAAAAGAGCAGAGATACTGAAGACCTTCTGGATCGCATGTCTTTTTTCATATCACAGGCAGAGAACAGGATCCTTTGGACAAACAAGATTGGCTTCATCTCCAGAAGCCTCCCGTCCGGTGTATGGCTGAGCAGGATTTCTTCTTCCCGCCCCATGACGGATAATGACCCCAGGCAACTCGAGATTGAAGGATACATATTGCACGGCACGGCCAACGAAAGGCTCCTTATAGACCGGTTCATCAGAAACCTTGGCTCTGGAGGATATTTTGAGAAGGTCAAACTTGCCGAGATCTCCCGGAACCCAAAGGAAAAAAGAGAAGCCGTTTTTTTCAAGGTTTCCTGCGATATTTTTAAAAAGGATGGTCAAAGTGCTAAGCTACCTGATTAAGAAGCATTTAATATGGATGGCTCTTTCTTACCTGGCCCTTGTCGGGGTTATACAGACATTTATCCTGATTCCGCAGCATAATACCGTTGAGAAGTACAAAACGGAAAGGGCCCAGATGGAATATGACTTCATGAAGATTACGGGCTCTCCTACCTTTATGAATACCATCGAAAATACCTTAAAAAGCGCCCGTATCAAGGCGGCCGATTTCGAGTGGGTCGAAAACGACAGAGTCGACCCGAGCCTGTCGTTTTACAATCATTTGTCTTTGACTGCAGAAAAAAACGGAGTAGAAGTTACAGGCATGAAAATCCCTGAAAACCAGGGGCAGCAGAAGAAAAAAGAAGAAAACATATACCATATCTTCGAGGCAACGCTGGAAGGGCCTTTTCCCGGAGTCCTTAGATTCATCGAGGATATGGAGTCGAACAGAAGGTTCATTATAATAGAAGAGGTTTCTGTACAACAGGCAAGCAGGGAAGAGAACGAAACCGCCTACAGGATGGTTTTCCTTTGCCTGAAAAAAAGCAAACATGAAAAATAACAGGCTTACCGTTAAGTTTATACTGGCATTAGTTGCCGCAGGGATATTTATTTTTAAAGGCGAAAGTTCAACCTTCAGGAAGAATCCCGCAGCGGGGAATCCCGTGGATGTTGCGATGATAGAGGCAAACATCCATAAAATGAAGAAGAAGCTCGAATCTCTCAGGCAGAAAGAGCCGGAGCACATCCTTAACGTAAACCGAGACCCTTTCACGCCCCCGTTCAGGGAACCTGCAGCGAAAAAGACCGATAACGGCAGTATCCTCAGGCCGGTGGAAATCAAGGCTCCCCAACTCCTCCTCACAGGCATAATATGGGCCGAAAAACCCCTGGCCATAATAGGACAGGAAGTCAGGGCCGAAGGCGAGTACGTGGGCCAATACCAGGTTTACAGGATAGAGAAAGAGCGTATTATAATAAAGTATGAAGGTTCTTTATTCCCTTATGAGATAAACAACAGGAGCGCTGAATGAAAAAATACATCTTGATCCCGGGCATCGCCCTGATTTTCTCCCTTCTGCTTTTCTGTCTGCCGCTTCCCGCAGGCCAGGAGAACGTGACAATCACCTTTAACCAGGCAAAACTCAGCCTGGTTCTTCAGAGCCTCAGCAGGATGACGGGCGTAAAGCTTATCACGAGCGCAGACCTGGGAGAGATGCCCATCAGCGCTTACCTTGAGAACGTGGAAGCCGAAGAAGCTATAGATTCCATACTTCTTGCCAATTACATGTACCGCGAGAAGATAGAAGGTTCGAAGATATACCTGGTAAGGAAAATACCCGAGCCGGCCCCTGTCCCTCCGGCCATGCCTCTTATGAAGAGCGAAACATTCTTCTTCCGGTACGCAAAGTCCGAAGACATGGGCAAGATACTGGCGCCCTTATCCCGGCAGGGAGAGCAGGTAATCGCCGATACCAGGACAAACAGCATCACCGTGAGGGCGCTGCCTGCCACGATAGAGGAATTCAGGAGTATCGTGGCTTCCCTTGACAGGAATCTCCCCCAGGTAATGATCGAGGCTGTCCTTGTGGAACTGACAACGGACCGGCTGAAGGATCTCGGGATAAACTGGAACATGGCGGGAGAGTTTTTCGGTGCGGCAAGGGATGTTGCCGCTCCATGGAAGAAGAACCCGACACTTGACATCGTGGGACCCTCGACGGGATCATCCTCAACCACCACCTCTTCAGCCGCCCCTCAATTCATAATGGGAAGGCTCTCGTTTGAAACCCTTACCGCCAGCCTGCGCATCCTTGAACAGAACGGGGAAGCCAACATTCTTGCCAGCCCGAGGATAACAGCCCTGAACGATACCCCGGCCACGATAAAGATAACAAGGAACATGGCCATCGCCCCCAAAATAACGGAAACGGAGGAAGGCGGTAGAACGGTAACAGAATATGAATACAGGGACGTGGGAGTCACACTGAAGGTTGTTCCGCACATGAATGATATGGGAGACATAACCCTCGATATAGAACCTACGGTAAGTTCTGCGGCAAGGTCAAGCGTTTTTCCTGATGCCGTGGACACAAACGAGAGAATGGCCAAAACGAGGGTCATGGCAAGGGACGGCGATACCATAGTCATAGGCGGGCTGCTCAGAAAGGAATCCTCGAAAAAGAAGGGCAAGGTTCCTCTGCTCGGGGACATACTGCCTTTTCTTTTCAGCAGGAATGACAACCAGGATGGAAAGACAGACCTGGTCATCTTCCTCACTCCCAGGATAATAACCGAGGAAAAAGCCGCCGATGTGGCCAGGGAGGAGAAAGAGAGGCTGAAGGTTGAATGAAAAAGAAAGGATTTACCCTTGTTGAAGTACTCGTCGCAACAGTCATACTGCTAACAGCCATTATCGGAACTTCTGCCTTCTTCTATTTCAACAGGCAGAGCCTTGTCAAAGCCAGGTTGAAGAGGCAGGCAACAATTTCGGCCGTTAACAAGATAGAGGAATTGAAGGGAATGGATTACTATTCCCTTACCGCTGGCACCCTGTCCGATACCGCACTTCTTGCAAATGCTCCTGCTGACATAAAGGTCACAATTGGCGAAGAACCTGAAGACGGTATCGGTTACCTTCCTGTAACGGTTGAAGTGACATGGGATGATGATAAAGAGGAATTGTCTCTTTCTACATTCCTGACCCATTAAAAAAACCTTGAAAAGCATGATTAAAAAAAAATCAGGTTTTACCCTTCTGGAATTGATGACTGCCGTCATCATAGCTTCAATAGGTATGCTCGGAGCTTCTTTTATTCTCACAAACTCGTTCAAGGCCTTGCGGGACAGCAGGGACGTCAAATCAATGCAGGAAAATTTGTCGTTGCTTTCTTATGCCATTAAATCAATTATAGAAGAGGCGGAAGATTTCCTGATAGACGAAGAAGACAATTCAAGAATAACCTTATACAATGATGAATGGGATAATGACGAAAAAGAGCTTTTTGTCGAGGATAAGAATCTCAAGCTTCTTGATGGCTCCGACAATGTGAAAGTAATAGAGACAATAGAGAATCTCGAAAGCGTTTCCTTCCATGAAACCGGTTTGAAAAAGACAGTGAAAGTCATAATTGCCTTTTCAAAAAAGGGCGTCCCTGAAATAAGGAACGAGTTTTTCGTGCATCTTCGAAATTGAAAGTAATTGCAAACTAATATATTTATCGAATTTCAAAAGGCTGGCAGTCAAGGAGATCCAGGTTATCATGCAAGTCTTTTTAAATGATTGTTTTTTTAGGAAAACAGTGAATGAATATTAAAAATAATCGAAAGGGTTATTTGCTGCCTGCAATATTGATATTTATCGTAATATCAATCATTCTCGGCATGGGAATCCTCTACCTCGGCGGCCTTGAACAGGTGGGCGCGCAGAAACGTCTCAACAGGGAAAAAGCTTTCTATATTGCAGAGGCAGGGGCATACATGGCTTTTGCACATCTCAGAAATGATATAAACTGG
>JAKPNC010000001.1 GCA_029548585.1 bacterium
TATATCGGGAGCCAGCGTAACTATGCGTTTATCTGTATTTATCTCAATCACCTGTGTATGAATTTTATCCCACGGTTGCATAAAGTACCCCACCGCCCATATATTCTTTTCATCCGACCATCTCCCGGGCCTATCCCCGGAATACCTGAACCTGCCTTTCTGGAAGGCATAATCTCCAGAACCTCCGTCTCCGCCCGGTGTTACAAGGTCGCTGACAATAGCCCATTCATCATCCGGCCAGCGGGCAAGGGTCATGGGAACCGTATCGCAGAAAAGCTCCATGGCTGACGGGTTTATAAAATTGTATGAATGTCCCCTGTTCACGAGATTCCCGTAAGAGGTTATCCCTGCTTCCTTGAGATCCGCAACCAATACCTTCCCCTTAGCTTCTTCAGGCATTCTTTTTACTGCATTCTGGTCGTCGGGAAGTTTGAATTTTGCAATTTGTTTGCCACCAATTATTCTAACCTCTTCACCCGGATAACTCCTGTATACTAAAGGCGAACCTTCCCCGCCTGAATCTTCCCCGTTGAATTTCACCCCTCCCGTTATGAAATATTTCCCGCCCCTCAAATATACCGATATGCCACCTTCCGGAAGGCCTTTATCCCTCTTTATTATCCTCACTTCCTCCTGAGCCCTTTGAAGAGTCTTAAAAGGTTTACTTTTGGAGCCATCGTTATTATCATCTCCATTCAAAGATACGTATATGGCATATTTTGGCATGTTCAACAGTTCCGCCCTCTTCTCCCTCAAGCTTTTCTCTGCCTGCCCGTCCTTCAAACCTTCGATAGACTCCAGCCTGTCAACAATCTCAAGCCTCCTGTTCTCGTGAGGGTATTCTGATCTATCCTGCTCCTTTAAAAGTCTTTCGTATATTTCTCTTGCCTGATTGTATTTCCTCTCCTGCCTGTAGGAATCCCCTATTGAAAGCCCTGCCTTGAAAATATGGTTTTCTGCCGCTGCCTTTGTTTTGAGTATTTCGGAATAAAGTGAGCGGGCGCTCTTATAATTATTCTGTTCAATATAGACTTCTGCTTGTTTAAAAAGGCAATAGACACGGTAATTGGTTGTTAAATCGGGAATTTCCAAGATTTCGCTATAGGTTTTATGAGCTTCTATGTATTTTTTTTCAAGCCTGTAACTTTCAGCTATGTTAAATAGCCCTATTTCTTTGCCATATTCCACAGGCTTCATCTCTTTCAATTTATTGTATTCATTTCTTGCCGTTTCGTATTCTCCCTTAAGAAGGTTTTTGTCAGCCGTTTTAAGTATATTGCCGGCTAAATTTGTTACTCCGCTCTTCAGATATTGTATTTCCCTGCGGCTTAATACCCTGTTATATATGGCTACCTCCTCTATATCCAGTATCACAGATCCCGTACCGTCTCCCGCATTGCCTATTCTGAGATGCTCAGATTCACCCGCAGGAACGTATCCGCCAGAGTACGCCTTCCTGCCCACGAGCGTTCCGTTCAGGTATAAAAACATCTCCTTGCCGTCCCACACAGCAGCCAGGTGATGCCACGCTTTATCTGCCACGGGCATGTCGCTCATAACCTTCTCGCAGCCCCCATGCCTTCCCAGGCAGAACCTGAGAGTGTTGTACTCGTCATAAACCGTGGCTATCCGCCACCCGCTTTCCCAGCCCCCAACAGAGATTATAGCGCCTTCATCTGCATGGCTGACAGATTTTAAGGTGCCTGCTCCCTGCCTGCGAAACCATACGCTTACCGTAAACTGTTTGTCTTTTATATCAAAAACAGGCCCCTGATACCAACCACTGTCGAGGCGTACCGCTCTTTTGCCTTCTGCGCGGCCTTCGGTTACCTTCAGGTCGTCTATCTCTTTCTCCCCGTCCCGGTAAGCCACGTATCCAAGGTCAGCGCCGCTTCCTCTGAGTTCTTTTATAAGACTCCTGCTATCCTTTACATCTTCAAAAATGTAATACCTTGCCAGCCCGTTTTCCTGCATAATTGCTGCTTTTCGTAATTGCCCCCTTTCGTTCCCCTCGTTTTGAGCGTTAAGAAAGAGAGCAGACGCAATTATTGGAAGAATACAATATTTAATTTTCATCATTGCATTTCTCCTCCAGAGCCATTAACCAAATTTTTAATTCGCTGATTCCCTCATTTAAGCCCGTTTTAAAAGGTGCCCTAAAAACAAAATCAACGATCGCCGGTGGAAACGGCTGCCGGCTTAAGGCAAAGTGCCATCAATTAAATAATTATTTGAATCTGAGAAGACCGGCATTATCCACCCGCCAGATGGCGCTTCCGGTGGCAACCCATGCAAACCACCCTTCTTTCAGGGGAAGTCCCATGTTAAATTTTGAGGTTCTCTTCTTTGACAGGTCAACCTTCAGGCATGAAAGGGGTATCTTCCATTCAGCCGTCCAATGGCAATTCCCGGCGTCAAGAATAACGGCTTTATACTCCGCAAGCCTCTGCAGGCCGGCGACAACATCTGCCGGCGCAGAAAAAAGGTTGTGAACGATGAACCTGCCGTCCGGCCTTCCGCTGAACACGAAAAGAGGGCCGGTTGGCACGCCTTCCTGCCACCACCACACATCCTGGTTAAGGCTTCCTTCCAGGGCAAATTCGTGCATCAGGACCGGCTTTTCCTTTGGCATTCCTTCTCTCCATGGATCGGATACATGCTCAATGCCTATATATATGTTCTCTTCATCATGAGTGATCCACGCGTAAGACCCCGGGGTTTCCCTTTTTACACCGGTAAGGTGTTCTTCATCCATGGCTATTGCCTTATCCTTATCCAGACCGAACCACTCTTCCTTGCTCAACACCCCGTCTATCCTTATTGGATTGACTCTTTTCGAAACCTCATATTCCTTCTCCCTGCTGACCCTTTCTATGCGCGGAAACTTTGACATGACATCTGAAACCGGCGCTTTCCAGTCAGCCCTGTAATACTTGCCTGCGGGGGACCGCTTTGCAGGCCAGCTCGCACGCAGGGGATCCGGGTAAAGCCCTATCTCTCCAAAAGGAAGAGGCTCGAAAGAGGATACTGCGTATACAGGCGAGCCCGGCGCCAATCCAAAATTCAAATTTTCCCTGTCCAGGAAATATATGTCCTGCCCTTCAATGTTATTCGCCACTCTGTTCAGGTCATAAAGAAAGTCTCCCGAGATACTGACTGGCGGGGTTCCTGAATGAATATTCCTCTCAATAAAAATATTTACAGGCTCTCCGTAAGGCTTCCTTTCAAAAATCCCGCTTACCTGAGGATATCTTTCCGCCCACGGCGGCTGACGGTGTCTAATAGTATCAAGGGTATTTTCTTTCCACAACCTTACAGGCCTTTCTTCCCTGAGAAGGTATGTCCTGTTGGACTGGGTTATCCCGGCCCTGCAATCAACAAAAATGTTATCTTCTATGCGCGTATCCGGCCCGTGGGTAAACATGGCCCTTTCGGTGCAACGGTAAAAAACGTTGCCTTTCATCGTCATTGCGCCGTTAAGGGAATCAACGTAAAGACCTGTTACCTGGTGTGTTTTTAAAGGAGAAGAATGTTCGGTTATATTATGGATGAAATTATACCTCATCACGTTGCCGCGGTTGGTCAGGTACTTTGAACCGCAGTGGGTATATATAGCCCCTCCGTCGCGGCCTTCGTTCATCACATCGTATATCTCGTTATACTCCACCACATGGTTATTGCCGCTGAAAAATATGGCATTGTAGGAAGAGTCATGCATGAGGTTGTGTGAAACCCTGTTGCCCACACCGGAGATTGTTATGCCTGTTTTACCTCCGCCATGGCTGAACCTGTTGAACCTGTATATATGGTTATTCTCCACGTAATGGCCGCCTGGCAGAAGCTTTTTCATGTCTCCGCCGCTAACCCGGATGCCGCCTTCACCCGTATCGTAAATATCGCACCCGGCAATGCCGTTTCTCCATCCATCGTTTATTGTCACGCCCAGGTTGCCGGTATTCCTTATAACGTTTCCCGACAATAGAACGTCGGCGCATTCGTCCAGGGTTACGGCATTGCGCCACGTGCATTCGAATGTCAGACTGTGGAACACCATATGAGAAGCTTTTTCAAGCTTTACGATGGGAGAATCAAGCGTGGAAACAATTATTTCATTGCCCTCAATTTTGCCCGGGGGATAGAAATAAAGCTTGCCGGCATCCCTGTCGATATAAAACTCACCGGGGATAGATATCTCGGCAAGCACATTGTAGAAATAATAAGGAGTATCTTTAACGACAGGCATTGAATAAAGGCCGTATCCCGCCCACCAGCGTATGTCAGGAGACAGGTTGACTATGCTCTTTTCCGTGTCTATATGAACCACCCTGGTATGCATCTTGTCCCAGGGCCACATGAAGTATCCTGCCGCCCATATATCCTTTTCTTCTGTCCAGCGTTTTGGCCTTTCCCCGGAATACCTGAATCTGCCTTTCTGAAAAAAATAACCGCTCACGCTGCCGTCTCCTTCAGGAGTGACAAGGTCAAAAACCCTTTCCCATCCCTCGTCCGGCCACCGGGAAAGAAACATGGGCGATGAATTGTAAAAAAGTTCCATGGCCCCGATATCAATTCCGTCCCATGAAGAGCCCCTGTTACGCAGGTTTCCGTAATTCTTTATGCCTGCAGCTTTAAGGTCCGATACCCAAACCCTGCCTCTTGCCTCCCCCGGGAGGCGTCTTAATATATCAGGGTCATCAATCAACTTGAAATTGTTAATCTGCCGGCCTCCAATGAGCCTCGCATCTTCCCCGGGGTAACTGCGCCAGACCACGGGGGAACTCTCAGTCCCTGAATCTTCTTCCTCAAAGACCATCCCCTTGCTTACGAAGTATTTCCCGCCCCGCAGGTATACTGAAATCCCTCCTTCAGGCATACCTCTTTCTTTCTTTATCCTTCTGACCTCTTCTCTGGCTCTTTCTATGCTTCCAAAAGGAGATTCTTTCGTGCCTTTAAAGCCATCGTTGCCTTCAGGGGAAACGTATATGGCGATCTTCGGACTCTCCACCCATTCAGACCTCCTCTGCCGCACATCCTTTTCCTCCTGCCCGTCTTTCATGCCATCGAGAGCTTCAAGCCTGTCTGAAAGTTCCAGGCGGAAATTCTCGTCAGGATAACTCAATCTATCTTCCCGTTTCAAAAGCTTTTCAAACACTTCCCGCGCCTGCCTGTATTTTTTCTCGAAGCGGTAAGTATCTCCGGTTAACATTTCCGCCCTGGAAGCATGGTTTGCAGAGACCTCCTTTCTTTTCACTATTTCAGAGTACAATTTGCGGGCGCTGTCATACTTCTTCTCTTCAAGGAATGTATCCGCCTTTGCAAAAAGGCAGTATATGCGGTAATTGGAAGTCAGCCCGTCCGTTCGCATTAACTCATCATACGCCTTATGGGCGGCAGCATAATTCCTTTCAATACGGTAGCTCTCTGCTACGTTGAAAAGCGCGAATTCCGCCGCATGCCCAACCTCTTTCATCTGACTTATTTTCCCGTATTCCGCGCGCGCCCTGTTGAAGTCTCCCGAACCGATATGCCTGTTGGCGGTCCTGAATATGTTTTCCACACGGCTGGCGATGTCTCCTTCTTTAACATTATCCTGGGATTTTAAGGCTGCCGAAGCGCTGAAAAAGAAGAAAAGGAAAAGGACAAAAAGGTCTCTCTTGCTAAGTTTCATATCCACTCCTTCTGTTGGCAATATCAATGAATTCCGTCATGGAATAACGCACAAAAAGGCAGAGGCTGGCCTCTTCTCATTGCTTCTATCTGTATATGGTATCCATTCTTTGCCTGACCTCTTCCATCTTATCCGCAGGCAAACCTTCCATATCAAGAATTTTCCCGTATTCCGTTTTCGCCCTGGCATAATCGAGCTCCGCCCTGTACATCCCGGCTATCCTTTCCTGAGCTTCTATCCTGTCGGCCGGAGTTAAATCCTGCATGAGAAGAACCTTGGAGTATTCACCCCTTGCCTGGGCATACTTCTTCTCAATGCTGTAGCTGTCACCCGTAAGAATCAGGGCTTTTGCCCTCGATGAAGCCGGAGCATCCTTGATACCGGCAACTCCCTGGTACTCTTTCCTCGCCTTCTCAAAATCATCCTTTTCAAGGTAAAT
>JAKPNC010000031.1 GCA_029548585.1 bacterium
CGGAAGGCACGGGAACAAGGGAGTCGTTTCCAAGGTCATGCCCGAAGAAGACATGCCGTTCCTTTCAGACGGTACGCCCGTAGACATAGTGCTCAACCCGCTGGGCGTTCCTTCAAGGATGAATATAGGCCAGGTGCTTGAGATTCACCTTGGCAGGGCGCTTAAGGCGCTCGGCTACAGCACCGAGACCCCCATCTTCCAGAGCATCAAGGAGATGGAGATAAAGAACCTGCTTAAAGAAGCCGGCCTTCCGGAAGACGGCAAGGATATACTGTACGACGGTCAGACGGGAGAGCCCTTCAGCCAGAAGGTAACCGTGGGCTATATGTACATGATGAAGCTCAAGCATCTCGCCGACGAGAAGATTCACACCAGGAGCACAGGCGCTTATTCCCTGATAACCCAGCAGCCTCTCGGCGGCAGGGCTCAGTTCGGAGGCCAGAGGTTCGGAGAGATGGAGGTATGGGCGCTCGAGGGATATGGCGCGGCCCACACCCTCAAGGAGATGCTCACGGTCAAGAGCGATGACACCGAAGGCAGAAAGCTGATGTACGAAAGCATAGCCAAGGGTCTTGATTACAGGGGCAACAACATACCCGAATCTTTTAACGTTCTCAAGAAGGAGCTCCAGGGTATAGGCCTCGATCTCAAGATAGAGAAACTTAAGGATGGCGGCCAGAGCAGGGAGATAGCAAACATAAAGATAACCTCTCCCATGGTGATGCGTTCCTGGTCCCACGGGGAAGTGAAGAAGGCAGAGACCTTGAATTACAGGACGTTCAGGCCGGAAAAAGACGGGCTTTTCTGCGAGAGAATATTCGGCCCGGCCAAGGATTACGAATGTTCCTGCGGGAAGTACAAGAAGCTCAGATACAAGGGAATCATATGCGACAGGTGCGGGGTCGAGGTAACTACTTCCAAGGTCCGCAGGGAAAGGATGGGCCACGTGGAACTGGCAACCCCGGTGTCATACATCTGGCTGTTGAAAAGCATTTCAAACTGGATGGGCCTGCTGCTTGACATGTCCATGTCGGATCTCGAAAACGTCTGTTATTACGAGGGCTATATCGTTATAGATCCGGGCAGCACCCCGTTGAGAGAAAAGCAGATAATGTCGGAGGACGAGTATTACAGGAACCTCGAAAAATACGGAAACAAGTTCCAGGTTGGAATCGGGGCGGAGGCGATACAGCAGCTGCTCAAGAAGGTCGATCTCCACAAGCTCGAGGTAGAGATAAAGCAGCAGCTCGGAGGCAAGAAGAAAAAGGATTACATCACCAGGAGAAACCTCATAAAGAAGCTCAGGATGGTTGAGGGGCTAATAAAGACGCAGGTCAAGCCGGAATACATGATAACGAGCATCCTGATGGTAACGCCGCCCGACCTTAGGCCTCTTCTTCCCCTTGACGGGGGAAGGTTTGTGGCTTCTGATCTCAACGACCTTTACCAGAGGGTTATCAACAGGAACAACAGGCTAAAGAAACTCATACAGTTGCAGGCGCCGGACATCATCGTGAGAAACGAAAAGAGGATGCTGCAGGAGTCTGTAGACGCGCTTCTTGACAACGGCAAGCACGGCATGCCCGTTCTCGGAAAGGGCAAGAGACCGTTGAAATCCCTGACAGATGCGCTCAGGGGCAAGCAGGGAAGGTTCAGGCAGAACCTTCTCGGAAAGAGGGTTGACTATTCAGGCAGGGCGGTCATCGTAGTCGGCCCGGAACTGAAGCTCAACCAGTGCGGTCTTCCAAAGGAAATGGCCCTTGAACTTTTCGGGCCGTTTGTTCTGCGCGAATTGAGAAAGAAGGAATACTTCCATACTCTCGGAAGCGCCAAGAGAGCAATAAGGGAGAACCTTCCGGAGGTATGGGAGATCCTTGAAAGGGTCAGCAAGAAGCACCCCGTGATGCTGAACAGGCAGCCTACTCTCCACAGGCTCAGCATCCAGGCGTTTGAACCCAAGCTGATTGAGGGAAACGTCATAACCGTTCATCCTCTCGTCTGCCCGGCTTTCAACGCCGATTTTGACGGAGACACGATGAGCGTGCATCTGCCACTGACCCCCGAGGCGTGCATCGAGGCAAAGCTTCTGATGCAGGCAAATACGCACATATTGTCTCCTGCAAGCGGAAAGCCCATAGCCACTCCCACCAGGGATATAGTGGTGGGTTGCACCTACCTTACATTCCAGAGCGAGGAAGATCCTTACGAGATGGTTGCTTTAATAGGCGACAAAAAGGTCAAACATCCCGTGCCTTCTTTTGAAGAGGCGGTATATCTTTACAATCTCGGCTACCTCACCCTCCACAGGCCGTTGAAAGTCAAGGACAGGGCGGGTAAGGATTTAGTGACCACGGTCGGCAGGATCATATTCAACGAGTTCATACCCGAAGAGATAGAATATAAGAACGAAAAGTTTGAAAGCCCAATGCTGGAGGCCCTGACGGAAGAGATCTTCGACAAATGCGGCTATGAGAAGACGGTTGAATTTCTCGATTCTGTAAAGAACCTTGGTTTCGAATTTGCAACCAAGGGAGGCATTACCATCGGCATAGACGATCTTAAGATCCCCGCAGAAAAGGGAAAGATAATAAGGGAAGCCGAGGAGGAGAAGAAGAAGGTAGAGAAGAACTACGGCAGGGGCATATTGTCCTCCGGGGAAAGATACAACAGGATAATAGACATATGGACTACTGCAACCAACAAGATAGGCCGGGCCGTTATGGATACCATAGCCTATACTGGCGGCAAGGGTGCTTTCTATGTCAACCCGATATACCTCATGGTCTCCTCCGGTGCCAGGGGCAACCGTTCCCAGGCAAACCAGCTGATGGGAATGAGAGGATTGATGATCAGGCCTACCAAGCAGGTTACCGGTAGTATCGGCGAGATTATTGAAACACCCGTCATATCAAACTTCAGGGAGGGGCTCGACCTGCTTGAGTATTACATAGCCATACACGGCGGAAGGAAGGGGCTGGTAGATACCGCCCTTAAAACATCCGATGCCGGGTATCTGAGCCGCAGGCTGATAGACGTTGCCCATTCGGTCATAGTATCCGAGGACGACTGCGGTACCCTGGAAGGCATATTCCTGAGCTCGCTGACCGACGGGGAGGATGAGCTTCTTCCTCTCAAGGAAAGAATCGTGGGCAGGGTTGCCGTGGACAACGTTGTGGACATAGTGACCGACAGGCTCATTGTCAAGGCAGGCGAGCTCATAGACGAGCAGAAGGCGCAGGAAATAGTTGACACGGGCATAAACAGGATAAGGATAAGGTCTGTCCTTACATGCAAGGCTGAGAAGGGAGTTTGTGCAAAGTGCTACGGGTGGGATGTTTCCAGGAAAAAGCTTGTAAACATAGGAGAGGCGGTAGGCGTAATAGCCGCCCAGTCAATCGGGGAGCCCGGAACCCAGCTTACCCTGAGGACTTTCCACACCGGCGGCGCTGCTTCAAGAAGCACGGCTTCATCCTCCATCAAGGCAAGGGATAAGGGTATCATAAAGTATCCCGAAAGCCTCAGGATAGTAAAGAATTCCGAGGGGAAAAATGTCGTTATCAACAGGGAAGGCACGCTCTTTCTGAATGACGAGAGGGGAAGGGAGATAGAAAGGTATACCCTGAGGGTGGGAACCATACTCCACGTGAAGGACGGAGAGACTGTAACCGCTTCAAAGGACATAGCTTCCCTTGATCCTTATTCCTTCCCGATAATAGCTGACAAGGGCGGAAAGGTTGTCTACAAGGATATAGAACTGGGCAAGACTGCAAGGGAAGAGTTTGACTCTAAGGTTGGCATAAGCAGCAAGGTGATAGTCCAGCACAAGGAAGAGATGGACCCGCAGATCATCCTTAAGGACGGCAGCGGGCACATCGTGGGCAACTACCATCTTCCCGAGGATGCTCACGTAATAGTCCAGGAAGGCGGCACCGTTTATCCCGGGGACGTAGTGGCAAAGATACTCCGATCGGAAAAGAGGGTACAGCAGGATATCACGGGCGGATTGCCAAGGGTTTCCGAGCTTTTCGAGGCAAGAAATCCGAAAAATCCCGCGATCATTTCCGAGATAGACGGATTGGTTGAGATATTGCCTTCCGAAAAGGGGAGCAGGAAGATCAGGATAGTTAACGAGGAAACCGAAACGGTCAAGGATTATGTAATACCTTACAATAAGCACCTGCTTGTGGCCGGCGGAGACAGGGTACTCTCAGGCAGCAAGCTTACCGACGGACCTATCGTGCTTAAGGATATGCTAAGGATACAGGGCGAAAAGAAGGTGGAAGAGTATCTCCTTAGCGAAATACAGAAGGTGTACAGGGTGGAAGGCGTTACCATAAAGGATAAGCACATAGAGGTTATCGTCAAGCAGATGCTTTCCAAGGTGAGGGTGGAAGACCCGGGAGACACTTTCATGCTTGAGGGAGAAGAGATAGACAAGATAAAGATCCAGAAGATGAACGAGACTCTTCCGAGGAATAAGAGGGCGGCTTCCTACAAGCCCATGATACTTGGCATAACCCGCGTGGCCCTGAGCAGTGAAAGTTTCATCTCGGCGGCCTCCTTCCAGGAGACAACCAAGGTGCTTACTGCTTCAGCCATGCTGGGGCTGGAGGATCCGCTTGAAGGGCTCAAGGAGAACGTTATCCTTGGCAGGCTGATTCCGGCCGGCACGGGCATGTTCAAAAAGCAGGAGAAGGATGAATTCAGGGAAGTTGCCGAACACGTGAAACAGGAATAATACACGGAGGGCTAAAATGCCGACATATAACCAGTTGATAAAGAAGGGAAGGAATCAGCAGAGGAAGAAATTGAAATCTACTGCTCTTGACAACAACCCGCAGAGGAGGGGCGTATGCCTTTATGTGAAGACCGCCACTCCCAAGAAGCCCAATTCAGCTCTAAGGAAGATTGCAAAGGTAAGGCTGACAAACGGGAAGGAAGTCATAGCATATATCCCAGGGATAGGACATAACCTCCAGGAACACTCCATAGTGCTGGTCAGGGGAGGAAGGGTAAGGGATCTTCCGGGAGTCAAGTACCATATACTGAGAGGAAGCTTCGACACCGGGGGGGTAGAAGGCAGGAGGCAGTCAAGATCGAAGTATGGAACAAAAAAACCAAAGGAAGGGGAAAAGAAAGCGGAGGGTTAAAATATGCCG
Source organism: bacterium (assembly GCA_029548585.1). Lineage (GTDB taxonomy): Bacteria > Ratteibacteria > UBA8468 > B48-G9 > JAFGKM01 > JALNXB01. Next base: position 5,160 of record JAKPNC010000031.1, read on the forward strand.
AGAAGAAAAAGAGCTGGGAAGCAGGATATAACCGGTGATCCCAAGTATAACGATTGCGAGATATCCAAATTTGTCAACCTTCTCATGTGGGACGGGAAGAAAAGCCTGGCCTACAAGATTTTTTACGAGAGCATGGATATAATAAAGGAAAAGACCAACCAGGAGCCCGTATCCGTTTTTAAGAAGGCCCTGGGCAATGTAAAGCCGAGGGTTGAAGTGAGGGCAAGAAGGGTTGGCGGCGCAACCTACCAGATCCCGGTGGAGGTTCCTGCCGAGAGAAGCCTTGCGCTTGCGATCAGGTGGATTCTCGGCAACGTGAGAGTACGGAAGGGAAAATCTGTTGCGGAGAAGCTCGTGGACGAGCTGATGGAATCAGCAAAGGGTGAAGGGGCGAGCGTAAAGAAGAAAGAAGATACTCACAAGATGGCGGAGGCGAACCGCGCTTTTGCGCATTACAGATGGTAGCTTGTATCTCCTCCTGATATCCCCGAATACGGTCTTCCCTCTCTTCCGGCCTGAACGGCAAGAGGCAATTATTTCCAAGGTGCCCGGGATGCATCCGGGCATCTTATTTTATGGAATTGAAACCTCTTACCTCAGGCTCAACTACAAAGGTTTATCATGTCATCTATCGAAAAGATAAGGAATATTGGAATAATCGCCCACATAGACGCGGGAAAGACTACGACAACAGAGAGGTTTCTCTTTTACTCCGGAAAGACTTACAAGATGGGCGATGTCGATGATGGGACTGCGGTCATGGACTGGATGGACCAGGAGAAGGAGCGGGGAATCACCATTTCTTCCGCGGCGACGGCAATCAAGTGGAAAGACTGTACGGTTAATATTATAGATACGCCCGGCCACGTGGATTTCACCGTAGAGGTTGAAAGGTCATTGAGGGTCCTTGACGGAGCCATAGGGATTTTTTGCGCTGTGGGGGGGGTACAGCCCCAGTCGGAAACCGTCTGGAGGCAGAGTGAGAAGTATTCCATACCCAGGATAATATACGTCAACAAGATGGACAGGACAGGGGCCGACTACTTCAAGGTTCTGGCAGATATCAGGAAGAAGCTGAATGCATCGACCCTGGTTCTGGAGATACCCGTCATGGTTGATGGAGAATTCAGAGGCATCGTTGACGTACTGGGGAAAAAGGCTTTCTTCAATAACGATTCCGAGGATGATGAAGGTGAGCCGGTACCGGAAAATATGAAGGAACTCACCGAAAACCTGTACACCGAAATTCTCGAAAGGCTGGCCGATATAGACGTGGAAATAATGGAGAATTACGTGAACGGGATCAAGACAAAGGACGATAAGCTGAAGCAGGCTTTGAGAAAAGGGGTTGTCGAATGCAGGTTCTTCCCCGTTTTCTGCGGGTCTTCCCTTAAGAACAGGGGGGTATGCAGGCTTCTTGACGGAGTGGTGGATTACCTGCCCTCTCCTCTGGACGTGAAGAGTGCCGTGGGCACAGACCCGGTTACAAAGAAGGAAAAGATCGTCATCTCCGACGAGAAAAAAGGCCTGGCGGCATATGTCTTTAAGTTATACAACGATCCTTCCGCCGGAAGGCTTTTTTATACAAGGATATATTCCGGAAAGATAAAGAAAGGCCAGGCAGTATACAACTGGTCAACCGGAACCCATGAAAAAGTTTCAAGGATTTTTGAGGTTCATTCAAACAAGTATATGGAGAGAGAAGAGGCTTTTGCCGGACAAATAGTCATTTTAACGGGACTCAAGAAGAGTTATACGGGCAACACCCTGGCTGAGAAGAATAACCCCATACTTTTTGAATCCCTCAAGTTTCCTCAGCCCGTAATTTACGTTTCTGCGGAGCCGAGAGTAAAATCTGATTACGAGAAGATCTACGAGAGTTTTCTCAGAATATCGGAAGAAGATCCCACCCTCAGCATCAAGACCGATGATGAGACCGGACAGATAGTGATAATGGGAATGGGGGAGCTCCACATTGATGTTGCCACGGAACGCCTCAGGCGTGAGAACAAGCTTGAAATAAGGCTCGGAAAGCCTGAGGTGGCATATCGGGAGACCATAACCCATTCCGGAGTGGGAGAAGGCAGGTTCATCAAACAGGCCGGCAACAAGAATCATTACGGCCATGCCGTGCTGAAAGTTGAGCCGCTTCCACGCGGGAGCAAATTCATTTTCGAGGATGTTTCCGAGAAGGGCAAGGTGCCCATGGATTTCATTGCCGCCATAGAGGAAGGGGCGAGGGAAGCCATGGAGGCCGGGCCCCTCCTGGGCAACCCTCTGATGGATATAAAGGTCTCTCTTACCGCCACCTCTTTTCATCCCACGGATTCCAACGATATTGCATATAAGATTGCCGGGGCGATAGCCATGAGAGACGCCGTATCAAAGGCCGGGCCGGTTCTCCTCGAACCCATCATGAGAATAGAGATCACTGTTCCCGAGGAATTTATGGGAGAGACCCTGAGCGATATAAACCTCAGGGGAGGCAGGATCGAGAGCCTCAGGACACAGGACAACATAAGGTACATAGAGGGTTTCATCCCTCTCAGGAATATATTCGGATATGCGACTGTTCTCAGGTCCTTGACACAGGGCAGGGGAAATTATATAATAGAACCCTCATTCTATGAAGTCGTTCCGGCGGAAGAATTAAAGCGCATCAGGGGGGGCTGAAATTTCATGTGATTGCAGGTTCCCGGAATTCTTTTGTTAACGGACTTTTTCCAGGCGTCTTTTGAAGACTAAATTTAAAAAGGACTAACAGGCGTTTCACCCAAGGAGGCATAAAAAATGGCAAAGGAGAAATTTGTAAGGAGCAAGCCGCACGTAAACATAGGAACGATAGGACACGTAGACCACGGTAAGACGACGCTGACCAGCGCGATAACGATGGTATTAAGCAAGAAGGGGCAGGCG
>JAKPNC010000033.1 GCA_029548585.1 bacterium
TACAGGGTCATCAAAAGCAATCTTGAGTCTCTCGGCATATCCGGCAGGTGCAGGGTTATAAGGGGAAACGCCGAGAAGGTTATCTTTAGCCTGCGGGACGGGGCCTTCGGCCTTGTAATTGCAGACCCTCCGTACGGTTATGCCTCAAAGAAGGCAGAGAGCCTGCTTTCTTCCCTTGTCGCTCTTAACATAGTGAGATCCGGCGGGATGGCGGTATTTGAGCACAAGGAGAAAAATGGTCTGCAGGTTCCCCCCGGAATGCATCTTCACAGGGAAAAAAAGTACGGGAAAACAGTGGTTTCTTACTTTTTCAGGGATTGACATATATGCTTAAAAGTTCGGAAAAGATCGCGGTCTGCCCCGGGAGTTTCGATCCCGTGACCAACGGGCACATGGACGTTATCGAAAAGGGGCTCTCCTTTCTCGACAGGGTCATCATAGCCGTTTCCACTTATCCAAGGAAGAACTTCCTTTTCGATGTGAATGAAAGGATACGGCTTCTTGAGGATATATACTCGGGAAACCCGAAGGTCGAGATAGACCGTTTTGACGGGCTCCTGGTGGATTACCTGCGCAGGAAGAACGTAAGGATAATATTAAGGGGGCTGAGGGCTGTTTCGGATTTCGAGTATGAATTCCAGATGGCCCTTACCAACAGGATACTCGACAAAAGCGTGGAAACGGTTTTTCTCATGCCGGGGGAGGAGTTCTTTTTCATAAGCTCTTCCCTGGTAAAGGAAATAGCATTCCTTAAGGGGGACATCTCGAGGTTCGTTCCGGCTTCCGTAAAAGAGGCCCTGACCATGAAGGTTAAAAGCTCGGTTTGACATAAAACAATCAACAGGAGGTTTTCAAATGCCTAATCCGAAACGCAGACATTCGAATAGCAGAACGGGAAAGAGGAGGAATACCCATCAGAAGCTTACCACAGGGTCCCTCTCAACCTGCACCAACTGCGGCGAGAAGGGATTGCCCCATACCGTGTGCAAGGCATGCGGCTATTACAAGGGTAAGCCTGTCATATCTGTAAAGAAGAAAGAAAAATGAGAGAAGAAGAGATAATTGTATCCGTTGACGCCATGGGCGGGGACAACGCGCCTTTCTCTGCAATCAAGGCCTGCGGCCTGGTTTCCCCGGAAGAAAAACTGCGCCTCATCCTTGTGGGGAACAGGGATGCCATTGGAAATCATGAAAACTTTGACAACCATCCTTACGTGGAGATCCTCAATACTGAAAAATACATAGGGATGGAAGACAAGGTAAACCTTCAGATGATCAAGTCGAAGGATAACAGCATGTGCCGGACGGTTCTGCTTCACAAGGAAGGCCGGGCACACTACGCCCTGAGCGCCGGCAATACCGCGGCGTTCGTCTCGTACGCCATATCCGAGCTGGGATTGATAGAAAATATTGAAAGGCCTGCAATATCCATACTTCTGCCCAACATGAAAGGGACTTTCACCGTCTTCGCGGATGCCGGCGCAAATGCGAACGCCAAGCCTTTTCACATACTCCAGGCGGCCCAGATGAATTCTATTTTCGCCTCCACGGTTTTTGGCGTAAAGGATCCCTCCGTATCCCTTCTAAACATTGGGTCTGAGGCCACGAAGGGCGACGAACTGAGAAAAGCCGCTTTTCCCCTTCTTGAAAAGGGAGGGATAAATTTCAAGGGAAATATAGAGGGACAGGAACTTTTTTCAGGCAAAACGGACGTGGTGATAGCAGACGGTTTTACGGGCAACGTCGTGCTGAAGGTTACAGAGGGCATGACCAGGTCCTTCAAGACCATGCTTTTCAGGGAGATCAGGAGAAGCCTTTTGGGCAAAGCGTGCGGTTTTCTGCTTAGAGGTTCCTTCAGAAATTTTGCCAAGAAGATTGATTACGCGGAATACGGAGGCGGAATTCTTCTCGGGGTAAACGGCATAGTTGTCATAAGCCACGGCAGGTCCTCCCCGAGGGCGCTTTACAGCGCTATCAAGTTTGGCAAGAAGGTTGTAATGTCTGATTTGCTTGGAAACCTGAAGAAATTCGCGGAGAAAAAATAATGCCCAAAGCATATATCGCGGGAACAGGCTCCTGCCTTCCTGAAACCGTCCTTACAAACAGGGACATGGAGGTAATGGTCGACACTACCGACGAGTGGATTGTTACCAGGACCGGAATAAAGGAGAGAAGGATTTGTCCCAGGGGCATGGCGTCTTCGGATCTCGGCCAGTTGGCTTGCAGGAAGGCTCTTGAGGATGCTTCCGCAGATCCTTCCGAAATAGAATTCATCATATCAGCGACAGTTTCGCCAGACATGTTTTTCCCCTCAACCGCCTGCCTCATACAGTCCAAGCTTGGAATCAGGAATATCCCCGTTTTTGATCTCTCGGCAGCATGTTCGGGATTCATTTATGCCCTGGAGACGGCAAGGAACTTCATAGAATGCGGGAGTTACAGGACGGGCCTGGTGGTTGCCAACGAGTGCATGAGCAGGCTGACGGATTATAAGGACAGGGGCACATGCGTTCTGCTCGGGGACGGGGCCGGAGCCGCCGTGGTAAGGTCTACCGAGGGGGAAGCGGGCCTGATGGGCTCTTACATATCCGCCGACGGGAATTACAGGGAGATCCTTAATGCGCCCGCGGGAGGGAGTTACATGCCTGCTTCTTTCGAAACGGTTGAAAACCGCTGCCATTTTATGAAGATGGAGGGAGCGGCCCTTTTCAAGATAGCCATCATGTCGATGTCGGAAGCCGTGAACAAGCTTCTTGAGTCCCATGGCCTTAAAAAGGATGACATAACACTCCTTATACCTCACCAGGCCAACCTGAGGATCATCCAGGGAGTTGCCCGCAACCTGCGCATAAAAGAGGGAAAATTTTATATAAACATAGAAAAATACGGAAACATGTCCGCCGCTTGCGTGCCGGTGGCCCTTGACGAATCAAATAGAAAGGGTATTCTCGGGAAGGGAGACCTTCTCATGACGGTTTCCTTCGGCGGCGGCCTAACCTGGGGGGCTAATCTCATAAAATGGACAAAAGACAGGAAATAGCGGTTCTTTTCCCCGGACAGGCGTCCCAGTATGTCGGTATGGGAAAAGAGTTCATTGAAAGGATACCGGAATGCGCCGGCATAGTAAGGGAAGGAGAGAAGATAACATCTCTTCCACTGATGGACAGGATAATGAACGGCCCGATCGAAGACCTGACCAGGACGTTAATATGCCAGCCTGCTGTTTTTGCAATCAGCATGGTCTGCTGGCATGTTTACAGGAAGGCCGCTCCCGTACCTTTTGCCGTGGCAGGGCATAGTCTCGGAGAATATTCTGCCCTGGTTGCCTCCGGGGTCATAACCATGGACGAAGGTTATTACATCATAAAGAAGAGGGCACAAATAATGGACTCCATATCGGCGGCTTCAGGAGGTTCCATGCTTGCCGTTATAGGTATGAAACTGGCCGACCTTGAGCATGTCCTGGCTGATTTTCCCGGAGTCGAAATAGCAAACATGAATTCTGATTCCCAGATAGTGGTGGGAGGCAGGAAGGATATCCTTGAAAGTTTCAACCTCTACCTGAGGCAGAAGAAGGTCAAGGGTATAATGCTGAATGTCAGCGGGCCTTTCCACACATCCCTTATGGAGAAGGCGGGAGAGCTTATATCCGGAGAACTGGCCAAGCTTGATTTCAAGGATCCTGATATCCCGCTTTACTTGAATTATTCGGGCAGCCGCGCGCGGGATGGAGGGGAAGTGAAGGAAGGCCTTGTCAGGCAGATATCGTCTCCCGTGAGATGGCTCGATATTGTAAGGGGGATATATGGTGAAGGCTGCAGGGTTTTCGTGGAAGTCGGGCCGAAGAAGGTACTGAAAAAAATAGTTGAGGGAATCGTTCCTGACGCTTTTGTCATGAATCTTGAAGATGAAGGATCCCTGGGCCTTCTTGAGGATTTCCTTAAGAACCGGCAGGAATCCTGAAGGCGGGGATGTCCCTTTACTTTAAAGCAGCGGGACCGTGGCCATAGAGCGGTCCAACATGAAAACAGGAGAGAAAAATGCTTAAAGAGAGAGTTACTGTAATCACAGGTGCATTCGGAGGCATAGGCAGATCCCTTGCCCTCAGGTTCGGGGCTTGCGGGGCAAGGCTTGTGCTCTGGGATGTTGTTATCAACCAGGAATTCGAGAAAGAGCTTGAATCGAAGGGTATTCAATATATGTCCGGGAAGATAGACATCACGAGCAAGTCCGACATAGAAAATAACCTGAATGAAGTCATAGGGAAGTGGGGAAAGGTAGATATCCTTATAAATAACGCGGGTATTACGCGGGACAACCTCCTGATAAGGATGGATGAGAATGAATGGGACGATGTACTGAACGTAAATTTGAAAGGATCTTTCTTATGTAGTAAAATTATAGGAAAATCTATGCTTTCAAAAAGAAGCGGGAAGATTGTGAATGTTGCCTCGATTATAGGCCAGATAGGAAATGTAGGACAGGCGAATTACGGCGCATCAAAGGGGGGCATGATAGCTCTCACTAAAACATGTGCCAGGGAATTCGGAAGGTTCGGGATAAACGTCAATGCGGTCGCGCCGGGATACATAATGACTGCCATGACGCAGAAGCTGCCGGAAAAGGTTAAAAACGAGATGATGGAGAAGGTTGCGCTGAGGAGATTCGGCACATCTGAAGAAGTCGCCGACCTCGTGCTCTTCCTTGCCTCCGACAGTTCGGCATATATAACCGGCCAGGTTTTCAGGGTGGACGGCGGACTTGTAATGTAGAACCCATGCAGTGAGTGGGTATTTGTTCTTGAAAAGAAAAATAACAGGAGGAATGATGGAAAGATTGGAAATAGTTAATCAGGTAAAAGAGATTGTGTCGGATAAGCTGGGAGTCAGCCTTTCAGAGGTTACTGAAACGGCTTCCTTCGTCGACGATCTCGGTGCGGATTCTCTCGATACCGTTGAGCTGGTCATGAAGCTTGAAGAGAAGTTCGGGTTGGAAATACCTGACGAGGACGCGGAAAAAATAAAGACTGTAAAGGATGCCATAGAATATATAGAGAAGAAAAAACAATGAGAAAAAGAGTTGTTGTTACCGGGATGGGACTCGTAACGCCTGTCGGCAATGATGTGCCAACCTCCTGGGCCGGCCTGAAATCAGGCAGGATCGGTACGGGGAAGACCTCAAGGTTCGATGTCTCCGGTTATGCTTCGAAGATATCCAGAGAAGTGAAGGATTTCGTTCTCGAGGGAGTAAATCCCAAGTCCCTGCGCAGGATGGATTCTTTCGTCCAGTTCGCCATGAAGGCTTCCTGGGAAGCAGTCAGGGACAGCGGTCTCTGCCTTGACGACGATGCGTTGAAAGAGAAGGCCGGCGTGATCATAGGTTCAGGCATAGGCGGGTTAAAGGTCATCGAGGAGCAGCACGAGATACTCATGAAAAGCGGGCCCTCGAGGATTTCACCCTTCCTTATACCCATGCTCATACCTGATATGGCGGCAGGCCAGGTTGCCATGCATTTCGGCTTCAAGGGCATGAACTTCGCGACCGTCAGCGCGTGCGCTTCGGGCGCCCATGCCCTTGCGACAGCACTTAACATGATGAGGCAGGGTATGGCCGAAGTTGTCATAGCGGGCGGAACAGAATCATGCATAACCCCTCTCGGACTTGCAGGTTTCTGTTCCATGAAGGCTCTTTCAACCAGGAACGATTCCCCTGAAAAGGCATCAAGGCCTTTTGACAGGGAGAGGGACGGTTTCGTCATGGGCGAAGGTGCAGGCATAGTCGTCCTCGAGACCCTTGAGCACGCCCTGGCAAGAAAGGCAGGCAAGATTTACGCGGAGTTTGTCGGTTCAGGCATGAGTTGCGACGCCTACCACATGACGGCTCCCGATCCTGAGGGCAAGGGCGCTTCCCTTTCCCTGAAAAATGCTTTGCAGGATGCGTCGGTTGATCCCGGGTGCGTCGATTATATAAATGCCCACGGGACTTCCACGAGCCTTAATGACAAGGGAGAGACTCTCGCTATCAAGGACGCTTTCGGAAAGAGGGCGTACGATATTCCCGTCAGCTCAATCAAGTCCATGATAGGACATACTCTCGGCGCTGCCGGAGGCATTGAGTTCATATCCACTTGCCTGACAATAAAAGAGGGGATTATTCCTCCCACGATGAATTACGAGTTTCCCGATCCGGATTGCGATCTTTTCTACGTGCCTAACAGGGCCATAGAGAAAAGCGTGGATGTCGCACTTTCCAATTCTTTCGGTTTCGGGGGCCATAACATTACTCTCGTGTTGAAGAAATACAGGGACTAACCCTTAAGGACAGGTGCTCCGCTGCCCGTTTCAGAAACTTAAAGAAGGTATTAACTGTCCAAGGTAAAGGAGAAGAAATGGATTATTTTCTGACTGAAGAGCAGGTTATGATAAAGGAGCTTGCCCGAAAGATTGCTATTGAAAAAATTCTGCCGGTCAGGGCGGAATATGACGAGAAAGAAATCTTCCCGAGAGAGATAGTCAAGACTCTCGGAGAATCCGACCTTTTCGGGGTATACATACCGGAAGAGTACGGAGGCATGGGGTACGGCGTTTTCGAGCTTTGTCTCGCCATCGAGGAATTGAGCAGGGTCTGCGGAGGCATTTCCCTTTCATACGCCGGTACAGCTCTCGGAACCTTTCCCATACTGCTTTTCGGGAACGAGGAACAGAAAAAGAAGTACCTTCCCCCCATTGCCAGGGGAGAGAAGATAGCGGCCTTCGGGGTGACCGAATCTGAAGCGGGAAGCGACATTACCTCCCTGGCAACGACCGCCAAAAGGGAGGGAGACCATTATATCCTGAACGGGACCAAGCAGTGGATAACAAACGGCGGCGAGGCGGAAACATACGTGGTAATAGCCACTACGGACAGGACAAAAGGGGCACGGGGTTCGACGGCTTTTATCCTTGAAAAGGGCATGGAAGGCTTCAATTTCGGGAAGAAAGAAAACAAGCTCGGAATAAGGGCTTCCGCCACAAGGGAACTGGTATTTGAAAACTGCAGGGTTCCCGCTGAGAACGTTCTTTCAAAAGAAGGCATGGGATTCATGATAACCCTGAAGAATTTCGATTCAAGCAGGCCCGGAGTGGCGGCCCAGGCTCTCGGAATAGCGCAGGGCGCTTTTGAAGCGGCCCTTGAGTATGCCCACCAGAGAAAGCAGTTCGGCCAGCCTGTCAGCTCTTTCCAGGCGGTACAGCACATGCTTGCCGACATGGCCACGCAGATAGAGGCGTCCAGGGCATTGATATACCAGACCGCGAAAATGATAGATGCCGGGGCCAGGGATTTTTCAACCAATTCAGCCATGTGCAAGCTTTTGGCCTCAGACGTTGCGATGAAGGTGACAACGGATGCCATACAGATTTTCGGCGGGTACGGTTACATGAAGGAATACCCGGTTGAAAAGATGTTCAGGGATGCCAAGATAACCCAGATATACGAGGGAACCAACCAGATACAGAGGAACGTTATCGGGAAGGACTTGGTTAAGAGCCTCTCGAAAAAGAAGAATTGAAGGGTGGAAGAAATCATATACAGGCAGGACGGCGGCAAGGAAAGGGTAGATTCGTACCTGAAGAAACTCCTGGGTTTTTCGAGGGAGAAAATAAAAGGATTGCTTGCCGCAGGGAAAATATGTGTCAACGGAAGGGCCGTTGAACCTTCTTACAACCTTCGGCATGGAGACAGGATAGATGTCCTGGTTAAAGAAGACCCGCTTGCTTCACCCCTGCCGGTTCCTCAGAAGGCCGATCTGAATGTCATTTATGAAGACGGCCATATCCTTGTCGTGAATAAACCGGCCGGCATACTTACCCATCCCACCCACTCAAGGAAGGAAGGCACCCTTCTCAATTTTGCCCTCGCCCACTCCTGCCTTGCAGGCGGTGATCCGGACAGGCCGGGGATCGTTCACCGGCTTGACAGGGATACATCGGGAGCGATCGTTATGGCGAAGACAGAGGCTGCCTTTGAAAACCTTGTACGCCAGTTCAGCAACAGGCAGGTAAACAAGGTATACCTGGCTGTCGTAAAGGGTTTCTTACCATACTCTTCAAAAAAGGTGGAATTTACAGTCCAGCCCGATAAGAAGGAACACACCTCTATGGATGTTCGCTACCTTAGAGGCAAGAAGACGATAACCATTGTTGAAAGGATACGGTACATAGAACGCAGCGATATAACCATTGTCATGGCGAAACCAGTTACGGGCAGGACTCACCAGGTACGACTCGCCCTTGCATCTGAAGGATATCCCATTATAGGGGATGAGGTATACGGCGCTCTTTCGCCCCTTATCGGCCGGGTTGCGCTCCATTCGTACAGGATATCATTCAACCATCCGGGAGAGGAGAGGATCGTGCGTTTCACCGCTTCCCTTCCGGCTGACCTGGAACTCATCATCAAACCCGAAGACCTCAGGGATATGGGCCGTTGCCTTGACAAATCGTTATAAGTTGTTATAATTATATACTTAAAGATCCTTTTTTTGCGGGAATAACTCAGCGGTAGAGTGCAACCTTGCCAAGGTTGAAGTCGCGGGTTCGAATCCCGTTTCCCGCTCTGATTGCGGCACGCAAGACAAAAGATGCCGTGCGTGCTGCCTTTTTCAGGATTGTTTCGGGGATGAGAAATAAAGGCCGTTCAAATCTCGTTCCGCATTTTTTCATGAAGTAATTGCGGAATGCTTGACAAAAATGCCTGCAGGTCTTATAATTAATAGTCGGCAGTAGTTGAAACACCTGCCTGACGTGAGATAGAGAATAACCGCTGCTGTGGCTCAGTGGTAGAGCACGTCCTTGGTAAGGACGGGGTCATGGGTTCAATCCCCATCAGCAGCTGCTTTATCAGGATAATTCACGGTACAGGGTTCATGGCCTGCAGTAACCATGCAAGGAAAGGAAAAGGCTCTTTACCTTTCTGTTGTGCCCATGCCTTGAGTCTTCATAGTAAAGTCAACCGGATTTTCATTCTTAAGCTCATTTAACGGTTTTGAAAAAAATTAAGGAGGCATAAAAAATGGCAAAGGAGAAATTTGTAAGGAGCAAGCCGCACGTAAACATAGGAACGATAGGACACGTAGACCACGGTAAGACGACGCTGACCAGCGCGATAACGATGGTATTAAGCAAGAAGGGGCAGGCG